>JACFNL010000170.1 GCA_019454875.1 Candidatus Cloacimonadota bacterium
CGCAGGGTGGAGAGGTTCAGAGTCTTTCCGAAACGGCGGGGACGGGTGATTAAAAGAACCTTGCACTTATCTTCTAAAAACTCAGAAATCAACTCTGATTTATCTACATATAAGAAATCAGGGTTAGAGCGAATTTCTTTAAAATCACTGTAGCCAATGGGGATTTTTTTCATGAGGCTATTTTACCATAGCTGATTTACAACTGAAATTTCCCAAACTTTTCCGGTTCTGGGTTCCTGTATACCAGAATATGGAAGAAATTTTAAATTTTCTGAACCAGGACAGGATAGGGCGGGCAGCTGCCTATGCCCTGGAAAATGGTCTGGGAGAAGAGGCTTATCGTGTCATCCTTGAGCATGCCCTAACAACCCAGCAAGCCTTAGAGCTACAGGAATTGGTGGATTCCATGCTCTGTCTTGATCTGTCTACCCTGGAATTGGAAACATTGGAATCCCTTTTTGAAGTCATGCGGGCCCAGAAGCATCCCCGAAGACAGGAGATAGCGGCTCTGCTTGGAGTCGAGGCAGCACCTGAAATTATCAGGCCACCAATGAGCAAAGAGGCCGTAAGACAGTTTACCAGGCTGTTTCAAGGCCGAGAAGATATTCATGCCCGTCAGTTTCAGGATGGTAGCCGTGGGGGATACAGTCCAGTTCGGCAGCCCTTAAACGAAGATGTGGTCCGCAGGCATTTGAGCGGACAGATCAGTGTTGGAATGTATCTTTTAAATTCCCAGAACTGTGTGCAGTTTTTTGCCATAGACTTTGATATCAGGCGAACGGTTCTGGAAGGTACCCCGGCTGATACCAGCACATTGCTAAGACAACTGCGGGATGAGATTTTACAGAACCATGCTGTATTTCAGAATGCTGGTCTTGAACCATGGCTTGAGTTTTCAGGTGGTAAGGGATTTCATGTATGGTTCTTTCTGGCAGAACCGGTACCAGCGCAACTGGTACGAAACCTGATGAAGCACACCGTTCTTGAACATCTGGAGTATGACCGAAATCTGTTTCAGTTGGAACTGTTTCCTAAACAGGATAAGGTCAATCGTGGTGGGCTGGGAAATCTTATCAAATTGCCCTTGGGACGGCATAAAGTCAGTCGTCGTTGGAGCTGGTTTCTAGATTGGCATGGTACCCCCATTAAAGATTTGGAAGATCTTCTGCTAACTCAGATTAAGCCTATGTATCGCAATACATTTCTTGATCTGGTGGCCAGTGTTTCTCCTCAGGGTGTGGAACAATCCAAATGGTATGGAGTAGGAAGCATATCTGAGAACAACCCTGAAATTGTTTTAAATGAACCATCCAGTCATTCTGAAGGTATTGTGCCCAAACCGGCCTATCGCCGCCCTGATGATTTGCCATACAGAAGGCTGGTTGCCGGATGTGATACCTTAAGAACCCTGATAAAAAGAATTGAAACCCTTAGAGTCGTTGAACCTAATGAACGGCATACACTGACTTACATGCTTGCTCCGATTGGTGAAGCTGGATACATAGAAATTCACCGTTTATTGAGCATGACTCTGGACTATCACCCTGATGAAGTGAATCGACTGATCAAGGCGGTGCCACCCCATCTGATCAGTTGTCCAAAAGTCAGAAAGCGCATTCCCACAATTGCTTCGCATTCCAACTGCAAATGTATATTTAATTTGCCGGAAGGGGTATATCCCTCTCCTCTGGTACATGCCAATATGCTGCCTAAGGCATCGGGAGGAGTTTTAGAAGAACGAGCCAGAGTTACCCAGAATGAGCCTGTATCTCATCAGAATCTGGAACGAAACTGTGAGTCGTTTTTGCAGTTGCAGACCGATCTTGAAAACATTACTGCGCGGCTTGAGGAAGTAGAGTTTTTGTTGAAACGGGAGTTAGGAGACATACCTGAAACCGGAGTACAGATTGTGTTAAGACGGGGACATTACCAGATTCTTTATCAGGATGAGCGACTCACATTAAAACGAATTTACAATTCTTTTGAGGTTTCGGAAGAATGAGAACCCTGTATGTCACGGTCAATGGGGCCCAGATTTCTAAAGAGGTTTTGCGATTTATAGTCCGATCTGGCAGTCGTGTGATCCAGGAAACACCAGTGCACAACCTGGATCAGATTGTGATTGTTGGCAAGGCTGAAATCACCCATGATGCCATTGTTTTAGCATTTCGCCATCAGATCGACATTTTGTTTTTGTCGCAACGAGGAGAGATTAAGGCGGAATTGTTTCCACCAAGTGACAAAATGATTGGGTTACGGCTGGCTCAATATTCCAGCACAACGGATGATAGGCTTAAGATCGCAAGGCAGGTTGTCATGGCCAAGTTGAATAACTGTCGGGCTATTTTACAAAGGCAGGCCAGAGATGGGGTTATGGGGCTTGATGGTCCTATTGAGAAAATGCAGAAGTCATTGAGTCTGGCGGAAAATGCGGAATCAACAGATGTTTTGATGGGTCATGAGGGTAGTGGGGCCGTTAGTTATTATGAGGGATTTTCAAGACTTCTAAGGCAGGATTTTGGCTTTAGCGGCAGAAATCGCCGACCTCCTAGAGATCCGGTAAACGCTATGCTTTCTTTTGGATATGCCCTGTTGTACAGACTGGTATCGCGGTTTGTGAGGCAATATGGGTTAGATGCTCATCTTGGCTGTTTACACTCTCCTAAGGATCGCAGACTGTCCCTGGCCCTTGATTTGATGGAAGAATTCCGTCCCATTCTTGTGGATCGGGCTGTCTTAAAACTGGTGAACCGATTGCAGGTACATCAGGAAGACTTTCGTTTAGTTCCAAATGGCGGTGTCCATATGAGCAATCGGGCTATTGGCAGACTGGTTCAGGAATATGAAGAACGATTGAATCAAAGAGTTTTTTATGAACGGCAGGCCAAACATTTGAATTGGAAGTATGTTGTGATGCAGCAGGTGGCTTTGTATCGTAGAGTAGTTCTGAAGGAAGAATCTCAGTATACGGGAGTTCGATTACGCTGATGGATTTTTATGTCATTTGTTATGATACCCCCAACGACAAACGCCGTCGCAAGTTAAGCCGTTTTTTGGTTAATTACATCTGTCGGGTTCAGGAGTCGGTTTTTGAGGGATTTTTAAAACGCCATGCTTTTGAGAAGCTCAGGCAGTCATTAAGTCGAGTAATCAATCCCAAAGAAGATTCATTGCGAATTTATACTCTGAATCAGGCAGCCCATCAAAGAATCGAGGTATTTGGTTCCCCGGGATTAATTCAGAATGAGGGATGGATTTTAATTTCAGAGCTGGATTTGAATGATTTGTTGCCTGTAGAATTCGGCGAAGAGGATTAAATGAAATTATACAGACTACTGATTCATACCGACCGTATCCGTTATCCCTACCCTGTGGTTTTACAAGGGGCCTTTTATGCACTGCTGGATTGGATTGATCCACAAATGGCCCAGCAGATTCATGATCACAGTGGTCATAAACTGTCCATCTTCTGGAATCCGGTACAGTCGCATCTTGAAGTAGGAATGTGTGGTGAGGAATGGAAAACAGCCTTCCCATTGCAGGACTTACAGGGAATCGACTGGCGATTTGGTGAAGAAACCGTGCGTATTCATCAGATCCGTATGCATGAAGTATCTGATCCCATCCAGCTTCATTCTGTAAACCTTGAATTTTTATCTCCAGTACTGTTAAGAGATGCCAACCGCAAAGCAGTATTAAATCCTTCCCTTAAGCAGATTTTATCCAGTGCCTGTAAAAAAGCAGATTTAAAACTTGATTTGACCCCATCGGAAAAGCTCAGGTGTCAATCCAGGCTGGAAAGAGTCTTTTCTGACTACAAGTATCAGAAGGAACCCGCTTTTATAGGTCAGGTTAAAATTGATGGCTCCCATTTGACAGCCTCAGAACAGCAGGAATTATTACCCGCTTTTCAGGCTTTGAATGTCTTAGGTTGTGGTGCCAAAACTATGATGGGTTTTGGTCGAGTTCTGGTTTCCTGTTTTGAAACAGGAAAACCAGAGTAAAAATCTAAAAAAATACTTGACAGAAAATTTCAGCGCATTTGGAGGCAAGTTGCAGAGGCTATCAAAATATGCGACACCAGCTCAATTTAACCTTGCTTATCCCTCAGATCAAAACCTCTGATCCATTTTTGCTGTTTTCGTGGCCGTTTTGCCCATACATTCGCTCCAAGAAGACCAAAAAACCAGGGGTTATAATAAATGTATGCAAAAACACCAAATCATTCATCAAAAGCTGGTTCAAGCGGTCAAAAGTTTAAGAAAAAATGAGGCTCAGATTCTTGATTTGATTGCTCAGGCCGATCAGACCAAAGATTTTTTAATGCTCATGC
>JACFNL010000026.1 GCA_019454875.1 Candidatus Cloacimonadota bacterium
ATCCTCGGGGCAGGTTTTAAGCGAAAACTCAGTAATGACATTCTGTGGTCACCTGTCTCTTAGCAATCAGGGAGGATTTGTAATCGCAAGACGCAATCTCCCACAGATGGCCTTTGCTGGATGGGAAGGTTTCTGGCTTAAAGTCAGAGGCGACGGCCGGGTATATCATTTCAGTTGTGAGACTCACAGAAGTGTGGGGCGATTTTCATGGCAGTGTGCCTTTCCAACCAAAGCCAGAACCTGGCTTGACATATTCATCGGTTTTTCTGAATTTCTTCCTATCCGTCGTGGATTTTCCCTGGATAATGTAGAGGACTTTGCACCTTCTGAGATCAAAAGTCTCGGTGTGCAGATTTCTGACAGGCAGGATGGCCCATTCAGGCTCGATATTTCACAAATTGGAGTATTTAATAGCTGACAGGCTTTACAGCTTGATTTTTTTTCTTACAATATGACGGTGACCATTCGTTTGAAAAGGAAAATTTATATGTTAAATCCAATTAGAAAAATTGCAGGAATCGCTGTGTGCGCCCTGTTGCTGGCTGGACCAGTGCAGGCCAATGAATTGCAAAGAATGGCAATTTTTGAGTCATTGTACTCAAGGGATGATATTCAGGCTGGTGATACACAGGTTGTGGAAGAAGCAGCCCCTGAAGAGGCAGCATCTGAAGGTGCTGAAAATGCAGAAGCTTCCGAACCTAAAGTTACAGTAAGACAACTGATTGAGCAGATTGCTTCTCTTTCTGATGCAGAAAAGTTTGCTCAGGTTACGGCCTGGATCCAGTCTGGTAATCCTCAGGCCAATACCATTGAAAATCTGGTCGGTGCATTAAGAATGTTGCAGATGGAAACTGCACTGGTTGACAAAATTGTGGGAGTCTACGCTGGTAAGCAGGCAGATAAAATTACCGAAAACAGCCTCAATGTAGTCTTATCCCTTTTGTCAGAGGAAAGTTACGCCAACCCATCTGAATCTGAAAACTGGGCTGTTATGGCCATTTCCAATTATGTGAACCATCGCTCTGTGACTTATGATGATTTTTACTCCATGATGAAATCATTTGCAAGATCTGGTGGCAATCAGGACTTAAGAGATCAAAAGCTCATGCATGAGTTTGTGGTAGCCCAGGGAAGCAAACTGGAATTGAATCAAGTCAGCCGCCTGATTGATCTTATGGAAAACAGAAATCTTAAGGCTCAGGCTGCCGGAATGGTTTTAAACTCTTATATGCTTAGCAATGCTGGCGATCTTTTAAAGCCGGAGTTTCGTGAAACTCTGGCAAAAATGCAATCCTACTGGCCTTTGGGTGCTGGTCTTTTGAAACTGGATTCCCTCAGTGCCACACAGCAACCTGTACTTTTGGAAGTAGAGTGGAATTTTTTCAGAAATATTTTTTACACAACCGGTACGGTGGTAAATACAATTAAGTCTTCACTTGCTCCTGAAGAGTGGAGAGCAGTTCGTGATCTGTTTGTACAAAGAAACCAGCACCGTCTGAAAGCATCACAAATTCAGAAGCTCAATAACGCTTTCTAAATTGCTTTTTGTTTCATCGCAGCGGGGTGTCCCCAGTCAGGACACCCTTGGCTGCGATAATTTTTTTAGCAGAAGCACTTAAAATTCCTTCCAGCTCTTTGAGTGCCTCACTAAACTCCTCCTGAACCTCAGAAACACTTTCAATTAACCAGCGAAGACTGGCAAGTGTTCCTAAAGTTCTGGTCTCTGAAATCCACTGTTCCACCATAGTTTTGGTTTCCCTTGGAGCATATTTATAACGAATCCGTAAGGCCGTGGAGCGAATACGGTTGTCTTTGGCCTCAAGGGCTGCTTTACATATATGTGGATACAAAAGCACCCGATAACGGGCTTTGAGCATCAAAACATCATACCCTTCCAGTAAATTCGCCCGAACCCTGTTGTCCTCGTGCTCCTCATAAATACTCAAAGACTTAACAAGATCTATATGCAAATCCTCCTGGGCCCCAATTGCCTCTGGGATTCTCTTAACTAGATTGGAAATCACAAAGGAGTCTGTTTCCTGTTCCATCAGAGTCTTTGCATTTTGAAAAATGAACTCTTCCCTTAACGAATCTTCCCTGCGAGCCATAAGCCACCAAAGCTTCTGGGTTCGAGTCATTCTGAAAAAATCCTGTACAACTATCGGATCCTTGACCCCCTCGGCATCATCGTAGGTCAGGTCAGGACGAAACATTTTGATTTCCTGCTGCACAATGCTCAGAATTCTTTCCGTGCCACTTTTAATGACCCCGGTTCCATGTTTTGCCTGCTGCTCCAGCCATTGCATGATGGGAGCGGAGCGATGTAAAAAGCGAAGATTCTGATTTAACAGCACCAGTTTCTGGTGATCTGATACGGCCCTTGTGCGAATCTGAAACAGAATACCATGTTCATCAATGGTCTCAGATTTACCCTGACCCTTGCGCATAACATCAAGAAATTGGGCACATAACCGACCTAGAACCGTCTGAGGCTCCTTTTCCTTGGTCTTGACCAGAAAAGCCTCCATCTCAGCCGGTTCATATTCACGACCTTGAAATATTCTGGTCAGAATTTTGGCCTTTTCTTCAGGAGTTTGCGCTGCTTCTAATATCTGTAACACAACTATAGATTGAAGCATTGGGTTGTCCTACAGTCAAGGTTAGGATAGACTGCATTTCGATTATTTTGGGGAAAGGACTCCTATTTATGAGTACCATCAACGATGTCAATATCTGTATCGCCACTCCCAATGGTTCTGGAAGTGCATCTGCCAACAACATTCTGTTCAAATCCATCTTCAAGATGGGGATCCCGTGTTCCAGCAAGAACATGTTTCCATCCAACATTCAAAGTATGCCGACATGGTATGAAATAAGGGCTTCCAGTGCTGGTTTTGGCTCCAGAAAGGATGTCATTGATGTCATGGTGACCTTTAATCCTGAGACCGGGGCCTCTGATGTCGGCAAACTCAGGGAAAATGGATTATTGTTATACGATACAGGTGCCTGTGAGGAATCCTGGCTAAGTAGAAATGACATTCAAAAAATTGGGTTTCCGGCTACTGAATTGAGTAAACAGATCCCTAATGCCAAGATTCGTTCCAAATTGCGTAACATGATTTATGTGGGAGTGATTTCTTCTCTGTTTGGAATCAGCCGTGAGGTATTGATTGCAGTGTTACGGGATACCTTTGGAGACAAGCCGGAAGTAATTGAATCCAACCTGATGGCCATTGAACTTGGAAGCAAATGGGTCGAGGAAAATCAGGTAACACAGGATATCTGTACCCTTGTGACCATCGAAGGCGGCAACAAAGGCAAAATTTTGTCAGATGGAAATACCTGTTCAGCCCTGGGTGCTATCTACGGTGGTGTGAGTGTGGTGGCCTGGTATCCTATCACCCCATCAAGCTCTCTGGCCGAGACCATGGAAAAGTATCTGCCTGAGCTAAGAATGGATGAGGATAAAAATCCAACCTATGCCGTCATTCAGGCCGAGGATGAAATCGCTGCTGCCGGAATCATCACTGGAGCAGGATGGGCAGGGGCAAGAGCAATGACAGCAACCTCTGGTCCCGGACTATCGCTTATGAATGAAATGATTGGTCTGGCCTATTTTACTGAAATCCCCTCAAGCTATTTTATTGTGCAGCGCGGTGGGCCAAGTACAGGACTTCCCACCAGAACCCAGCAGTCTGATATTCTCTCCATGTATTTTGCATCCCATGGGGATACCAGGCATGTAATTTTGCTTCCCCATGATTTACAGACCTGTTTTGAATTCTCCAAACTCTGCCTGGATTTAGCCGACCAATTGCAGACTCCTGTATTTTTTGCCTCGGATCTGGATTTGGGAATGAACATCAGGCCATCCGAACCTCTGGAATTGAAAAGCCCATCCCTTAATCGGGGCAAGCTGATCCATGAAAAGGATATTGAGGCTCAAGGCAATCAGTTCAGAAGATATTTTGATCTGGATGGAGATGGAATCCCGCAAAGAACTATACCTGGTAATCAACACCCAAAGGCCGTCTATTTCTGTAGTGGAGCAGGTCACAATGCCGATGCCAAACGATCTGAGGATCCGGGTGATTACAAGGAGCTTCTGGACAGACTTCTGAAAAAAAATCATACAGCCAGATTACTTGCTCCCCAGCCTCTCGTGGAAACTTCTGAGACTTCCCGAATCGGGATGATTAGCTTTGGAAGCTCCGTGGAAGCTGTCAGGGAAGCCAGACACAGAATGAACCAGGATGGAATCAAAACATCCCATCTAACCCTTCTGGCCCTGCCACTCTCCCCTCTTGTGAAAGACTTTATTCAAAAGCACGAGATTACTCTGATTGTTGAGCAGAATAGGGATGGGCAGGTTGCTTCCATAGTGCGTATGGACTGGCCGGAGTTAGCCCAGAAAATTGACTCTGTATTGGTCTATGACGGGTTACCTGTCACAGCCGGTTCCGTTCACCGTCTGTCCATGGAAAAACTGGGAGGAAAACTATTATGAGTGAAGCCAAAGAATTCTTGAATCGTCTGAACCTTGCTGAAAAAGATTATAGCGGTGCTCCTTCCACAATGTGTCAGGGCTGTGGTCATGATGCCATCTCAGCCAGTATCCGCAAGGCATTTTATGACAGCTCCATTGATCCTAAACAGGTCATTAAACTGAGTGGAATCGGCTGTTCCTCAAAAACCCCTGCCTATTTCCTAGGCAAAGCCTTTGGAATCAACACAGTGCATGGAAGAATGTCTGCCGTTGCTACCGGTGCCATAGTTGCCAATCATACACTCCTGCCAATTGGCGTGTCTGGTGATGGAGACACCTCGGCCATTGGCTTAGGCAATTTCTGCCACATGATCCGTAGGAATCTGAACTTCACCTACATCATTGAAAACAATGGTGTTTATGGCTTAACCAAAGGCCAGTTTTCTGCTACGGCGGATAAAGGTACTGCGCTTAAAAAAGGCAAAATTAACCAAAACGAAGCCATTGATTTATGCGAACTGGCTATCACAATGGGAGCAACCTTTGTGGCCCGTTCCTTTTCAGGGGACAGAAAACAGCTTGCTCCACTTATTCAGGCCGCACTCGCCCATAAGGGTCTGGCAATCCTGGATGTCTTAAGCCCCTGTGTCACCTTTAACAACCATGAAGGCTCAAAAAAGAGCCTGAAAAATATCCGGGCTCATCTGGATCCCATTCATGATATTGATTTTATGCCTGGGGCCGAGCTGATTGAAGTTGATTATAAAAAGGGCAGTGAAACCGAAGTGGTTTTGTATGATGGTTCCATCGTGACCTTAAAAAAGTTGCATGAAAATTATGATCCCATGAACAAAATGGGGGCTATTTTAGAGTTGAATCAGGCCAAAACCGACGGCAAGTTTTTAACGGGCCTGATCTATTTTGAACCCAATCGTCCCACCTTTACAGAACAGCTGGATATCAGGGGAACAGCTCTTGCCTACCTGCCTGAAGATAAACTCCGGCCATCCATAAAACATCTGGATGCAATCAATAAAAAGTTATCCATGTGAGAGCCGTGCCCTGGCGTAGTCAACCTTCTGCAACAGGGCATGAGGATCCGCGAGTTTGTAAGCCAGCCAGGTAAGACTCTCCAAATCCCGCAAATCAGAGGCTGATTCAATTTTGTCCTCAAGAAGGCTTTGGGTCTCATTGGGTGCGTATTTGATCCGTACCCCGATGGCCGTTGTGGAAACACGATTGCTTTTTGACAGGCATGCCTGACAAAGAAGTGGATACAAAAGACCCCGATAACGGAAGGAATGCTGCATCAAAATATCCATTCCTTCAATCAGATTGGCTTGAATTCTATAGTCACTATGGCTCAAAAAACGAGTCAGTTCATTGATTAGCTCAATCTGCAAGCTGCTCGTTCTTGTGATAGCCTCTGCTATCCGTTTTACAAGGTTTGAAAGCACAAACTCATCTGTTTCCCTCTTGAGCAGATCGATTCCAAAAACAATCAGAAATTTATCCTTGTGTTCCAGATTTGGGGTATACATGAGCCACCAGAGCTTCTCTAATCTATTGAGTGCAAAAAAATCATCCAGGCTGGAAGGTTCGGCATAACCGCAGATACTTGCAAAGTCCAGTGTGGTTGGATCCTCTGCCCTGCGAAGGTTCATTAACAAAACAACCTTCCTTAATGAATCTCTCAGATACACATTCTCATCTTTTCTATGGGAATGAATCCAATCCATTACCGAAGGCATGGAATGCAAGAGGGACAGGTGTTTTTGCAAAAGGCAGATTTTTACTGAATCATTCACAAAGGATGATTGCAACTGGGCAAGCACAGCCTCTTCGCTTAAGGCATTACAGGCACTTCTTCTCAGCTCCAATACGGCATTTCTACAGGCATTGCGCCAAACCGTGCAGGATGATACCGCAGCCTCTTCTTCCAAAAATGCCATACACTCATCTGCATCCACAGGCTTTTGACACAATAATTCCTTTAATAAACCTACTTTAATCTCGGAACTGGTTTCTGCTCTGATTTGCAAATACATATTCACAGTCTAATAGGATTTAAATGACAGGTCAAGATAGCACATGATTTTCAAGTAGTCTTTTTGATGATCGCAAAGGGCAGGGACATGTGTTATAATCGACCCATGCCAATCGCCATCACAGCAAGACGAAAAAATTTCGCTGAACTGGTTCCCTTTTTTGATCAGATCAGCCGCACAGAGTTTCATCAGGCTCTTTTGCAATCGGTGATTCAAAATATGAATCTGAAAGACAATTCGTTAGGTCTAGAAGTCGGATCCGGCACAGGCAGCCTCAGTTATCGAATATGCCAGAATTACAAAATTATCATGCATTGCACCGATTCATTGCAGGAAATGTTAAGCCAGGGTCAACTGTCCTACCCTCATCACCAGATTGTGCGTTCCCGTCTTGATATGGACACTATGATGCCCCCTATCAGGGAAACCTTTGATTTTGCTGTTGGTACTCTGGTTTTTCATCTGTTCATCGATAAAATTAAATCACTACGGTTTCTCAAATCAATTCTGAGACCTGCCGGACAAGTGGTGTTTTTAACTCAGTCCTCTCTTTTAAACAAGGAACTGGCAGAAAAATGGTGTAAAGCCATGAAGTTAAATGACCTTGAAAAAGAATTTGTTCATGGCATGACAAACAGTGGCCTACAAAATGGGCTTCTTGGCAATGAGGAAATCATCTCCCTTTTTGAGACCAGTGGATTTCATCAGGTACGAATCACTCCCTCTGGGTTTGAAGGTAGCCTGATTTTGATTCAGGCTACCCGCAACCCATCATAAAATTTTATCAGCACTGATAAGTATTTCCTGGTCTTAGCCAGAATCCCGCAATGGCATAAAATTCCTGTCAAAAATAAGGAGTATTTATGCCCAACAACAAAGTTGTCCGTCTTTTTAGTGTGGCCCCGGAAGGCCTGAATTCCCATCTCTGTGAGGTTGAGGTTCAAATTCAAAGAGGACTACCCTGCTTTCATATTGTTGGCCTTCCTGAAGCTTCAGTGCGTGAAGCCAAAGAAAGAGTCCGTTCTGCGATTCTAGCCAGCGGTTTTAATTTCCCTCTTGGTCGCATTACCATCAATCTTTCCCCTGGTGATTTAAAAAAGGAGGGATCCCATTATGACTTGCCCATTGCCCTAGGTATTCTTCTGCATACAAAACAGATTCCCCTTACCACAGATTTTGAGAATTGTATCATCCTGGGTGAGCTTGGACTAAATGGGCAGACACGGACCACAAAATCCTGCTTTGCCAAGGTGATTTCGCTTTTGGAAATAAGAGGCTACCGATTTATCATTCCTAAAGATAATCTAAACTCCCTGCTCCAGTTAAGAGGAGGTCACTTTTTTGGATCCTCAAGTCTTGGAGATTTTGCCAATCAAAACTGGGTAAATCAGTTTGTTTCAGGTAACAGCAGTGAATCCTTACAAGATGATGAGGAAATACATATTCCCATTGAACACCAGGAAACCGTAATTAATGCCCTTGAAATTGCAGCCGCTGGCAATCATCCCATTTTGCTGGTTGGGCCTCCTGGTTCTGGCAAAACTACCCTGGCTCGGTTTCTGCCACAAATGCTGCCCGAATTGAGTTATGAAGAAAAGTTGAGTATCACCAGAATTCACTCACTAAGCGGTCAGTTCCACCAGGAAGAACTTATGCGTTCTCGCCCCTTTCGCTGCCCAAGCCCTGGGGTAACCAGTGCTGCATTTTGTGGGGGTGGGGCCCATGCTAAACCTGGTGAGATTTCCCTGGCCCATCATGGAGTTTTGTTTCTTGATGAATTTTCCGAATTCCAGACAACAGTTTTGGAAAATCTGAGAATTCCTATGGTCGAAGGTAAAATTCTCTTGAATCGGCAAAAATCGCAACAGATATGGCCAGCATCATTTTTACTCATCGCCGCCATGAACCCATGTCACTGTGGCTGGTTAGGTGACAGGGAAAAACCCTGTAAATGCTCCCAAACTCAGCTTGTGAGATATCAGCAGAAAATTTCCGGACCACTTATGGACCGGTTTGATCTTAAAATTGAACTCCATAGGCCATCAAAAGCCATATCCCGCGATTTTTCAGGAGTGTCTCTAAAAGAAATCAAAAAGAGAGTCCATAAAGCCAGAGAAATACAAAAATCACGGGGCAAGGGCTTAAACACCTACATTCAGGGAATCAAAGACATTGATAACATTAGTAAAGACGCTGAAAAGGTCTGGAGTGAGTCTATAAAGTCCAATCGTTTATCCGTCAGGGCCTCGCTTCAAGTCTTAAAAGTAGCCCGCTCCATTGCAGATCTCAACTGCAGGAATGGCATTGAAAAGGATGATGTTCTTCAGGCCATCTGGTACAAGTCAATCCCGGAGAGAACAATATGAAACTCTGGCTTGTGCTTCTTAACCTTTTGTCCGTCTGTGGGGCCAACCCTTTGGATTATTTCTATCAGACATTACATATTGCCGCTGGAGTCTGTGAGCAGACCAGCAAACCGGCCCTGATCTCCTGGTTTCATAAATCACGGGCAATTCTTCTGGATCCCAAGTCCACTAATTCATGGCTTTTGATGATTGCATCAAAAGAGAAAGGAAGTCATATACAGGCTCTTGATTGTGAGGAAGCAAAAATTCTTGGTTTGTTTGAGGGAACCATACCGGGGGAACGGCAGAATACAAAAATTCTGGCTGTGTCCCTGGCCCTGACAATGTTACAGAACCCACCAAGTGAGGCTTGGGCTCACAGGTTGGTTTTAAGCAATTATACCAAGATTTGGGTGTCACTCATGCTTCTGGAGCAGAGATTTGTGGCGAACAGCCCAGAGTTTCAAAGCATGTAGAATGGAATCCGTGTCACTCAAATCTGGAAACACGCTACTAGCACCAGCTTCCATAAGGCTTCTGGTGCTAGTGGCCCCGGTGCCAACCCCAATTCCGTAAGCCCCATTATCTACAGATGCTCTGATATCCTGGACTGTATCCCCAATATGAAATGCCACGGAATCTTGAGAATAGCTAGCTCTCTCTAAAGCCATGCCAAGTAGTTTTCCACGACAGGTATCTTCACAGCCATAACCCCCGAACTTAAAAATTGCCGGCAGGCCAGCAGCCTTAAGTTTGGCATGGGCTATACCTTCAATATTTCCTGTAACCAGACCTAGACGATATCCTGAAGACAAAAGTTTTTGTAACAGTGGTTTTACTCCGGGCAACACTGAAATTTTTTCCGAGCTTACATTCTCCAGATAAAATTGAGTGGATGATTCACAAAGTTTAACAAACCTGGCTTCTATATCCTGTTTGGAAATCTTTTCAGTACTAAGTGCCTCTAAAACAATCTGTTTGTCTACATAGCCGGTAAAGTTTCGGCCCTGCAATTGTGCTTTGACCCCATAGGTAAGATAAATCCCATGTTCCAAAGCCTGATGATGCGTCTTGGTACCTACAACCAGGGTATGATCAATATCCAAGGTTACAATCATGTTTTTGCCTCAGTCAATAAATAGTTTAAGACTTCCTGTCTTAAATTCCCAACAAATCCATGCAGCCCACCTTCTACAATTTTAATCCTGGCTTCTGGAATCAGACTTTTTAATTCCTTAACAGAATCAGGATTAAACAATTCGTCTCTCTCCCCTCCAAAAACTGTGACGGGACACTGAATTTTGTGAGCCAATTCAGTGATATCGTGACTTAAACAGGCATCTACACTATACAAAAAGTCTGGCATTCTTGGTTTTTGAACCACTACCTTTACCGAGGGAGCAGTAATAGGCTGACCAAAAATCAGGCTTAAGGCACTGTCCCACAACTCCTGGTAGTTCTCCTGTAAAGCATACTCTTTGAAAGTTTGCAGGCGGGTTTTTCCGACCTGGGTCTGTTTGGCAGCACAGGCAACCAGGACCAGCTTTGGCACCAGTTCTGGATGATATACACTAAGCTGCATGGATACCATGCCACCCATAGAAATTCCCATAATGTGTGACACTGTATGCGATTTTTTTATCTCCTCAATTTGAAAAGCAACATCCAATGCCATTTCTTTGAGGCTAAATCCTTCTGTCAGGGGCTGTCGTCTGCCAAGAACCACAACCTGATAGCTTGAGAGCAATGGCTCAAACTGTCGCTTTAACTGCCTTGAAGCCAGCTCTGCATCTAAAAATGCATCGGTGAGCCCCGGGAGCACGATAAGGACTGGATTCTTCTCTCCCATCCAGCATATTGGTCTTTTTTCCATGAGAACAAGATAAGTATAAAGTGAAAATCCTGCAAGCCAGGGTTGACTTTTTACCCAGTTACCGATACATTTGCGCTTCTTATTTCTACTGCATTAAAGGATGGGTTATGGGCAGCGTCATCAAAAAGCGTCGCAAAAAAATTCGCAAACACAAACATAAAAAATTGTTAAAAAAGACCAGACATAAGCGCAAGAAGAAATAACTAGCTTCCTGAGTGCCTTAAATTTTGGCACTCAGGGATGTTTAGTTTAGCATTTGTGAATCTGATCTATTTATCAGCCCACTACCCGCCCCACTTTGAAAGCTTTCCTGTAGAGCTAGCCAAGTATGGGGCTAGGGTGTGGGCTGTTACTGATTTACCCACTAAATACCTGTCTCCACAACTCAAATCCTGTCTGGCAGGAAATCTTGAAGTGGACTCCTTGCACAATGAAAGAGCAGTTCTCTCGCTTTGCCAAAGACTTCAAGAGCAGGTTGGTCCCATTCAGTTTGTTGAATCCAATCTGGAAACCTGGCTGGATTTAGAAGCACTTCTTCGGGAAAAACTTTCAGTTCCAGGACTCAAACCCCAGGACTTACAAAGATTCAAACAAAAACGCTTGATGAAGGAAGTCTTTCAGACTGCCGGTATTTTAGTAGCCCCTGGACTTAGGACAAAAAACCCTTTAGAAGCCATTGAGTTTTGCAAAGGTATAGGATTTCCCGTTATCTTAAAACCCAACATCGGCGTGGGTGCGCAAAACACCTATCTGATTCAATCGGAACAGGAACTGCTTCTCAGACTCAATAACTCCGACCCCAATTCAGAATTCTTTTTGGAAAAATACATTCAGGGTACTATTGAGTCCTTTGATGGCTTTTGTGATCATGGTGGCAATGTTGTTTATTATACCTGCCATACCCAAAGTGCCGGGGTACGGGAAATTGTACAGGAAAAACGCGACTTCTACATCTACTCCATGATTCATCCCCCCAAAGATCTGGTAGAGGCTGGTTTTTTAGCTACCAAAGCCTTTGGTGTCAGGGCCAAATTTTTTCATATTGAGTTCTTCCGCACCCCAAACAATCAATTGATTGGTCTTGAAATCAATCTGCGCCCTCCCGGTGGCCGCATGGTAGATATGATGAACTTTGGCTCAAATATCGATTGTTACAGAGCCTGGGCCTGTACCTTGCTTCACAACCGCTTCCCCTATGCCTACGAACGGCAGTTTCACACTATGCACATTTCCAGACGCGAAGAAATCACCTACCGCCACAACATCCCTACTGCCCTAAAACAGTTTAGGGATCTCATCCTGACCCACGGAGAACTCGACTCAGCCTCAGCTATGGCCATGGGTAAAGAATTTGTGCTGGCCCGTTCCCCAAACCTCAAAGACCTATTCTCATTGCAGCAGTTTTTGCAGGCCCAAACTGGCTATGCTACCGCTTAAAAAGTATAGTTAATTGCATCAAATTTTTCCTAATTTGTATGTGATCAACCAATTCAATTGCGCAAGGTCGTACATAGAGTTTAGGCTGTAAATAGGATCACAACAGTTAAGATGCAACCGGCGAGGCCACCATGTCACAAAATATCAATTGGGGAATCATTAACGATGGCTCAACATTCGAAAATCTTGTTCACTCTGTTCTTACCGACAAAAAACTTAAGCATATTGAAGTCATTTTTTTTAAAAAATTGAAAACGCACTACCTTCAGACTGTTGACTTCAGCTACAAACTTAGAAACTGGGTTCTTCATGAAGGGGGTGCACCTCATCATAAACATCTGTTTAAAAACCATATAGACCTTTGTCTTTCCGGTTCTGCGATTGAATCCATGAAACAACAAATGCAAAGTCCCGACAAAATTGAGAACCGATTGTGGGAGAAGGCCTGCCTCCTGGATCTACTTGGGTTTTGTAATTCTCAAATAGATGAAATGTTTACTAAGTTACTCAATTGGGGCACTATGGTCGCGTATCCAGAGCAGTTTGTCTCCAGAAACCCCAATGGAACAATTTAATATGAAGTACGAAGTCTACTGTGATGAATCGCAGCCCGATTTGCTTTTTACCACAAAACCTAGATTTCAATATCTTTTGATCGGAAGTCTTTGGCTCCCTGAAAGTTTTAGATCCACAATCAAAACACGGGTCAAGGAACTGCGAGCCCAATTCAACGCATGGGGAGAAATTAAGTGGACCAAAGTTTCAAACAGTAAACTAAATTTCTACTTAGCTCTGGTTGAACTATTTTTTAGCTTTCATGACAATTTGCGGTTTCGCTGTATCGCTATAGATCATCAAGCAGTTGACCGTAGTCATTTTTGCGGGGATTGTGAATTGGGTTTCTACAAATTCTATTATCAATTGTTGTATCATTGGATTTCAGATGAAGATCAGTACCGGATTTTTGTTGACTCTAAAACTGGCAGAGACCCCCAACGAATTTCTGTATTGAGGCGTTGTTTATCATCAACAAGAGTAGAATCCATACAATCGTTACCATCTAATGAACTAGTACTTTTACAGCTATGCGATTTCTTGATAGGAGCTGTGAACGCCAAACTTAACAACACATTAGCCGGGAACGAGGCAAAAAAACAGGTTATCGAAAAAATCGAAGCACTATTGAGATGTCCCATCAAATCCACACCAAAAGGTGAGAAAAAATTCAACCTCTTTTGTATTCAGTTGAAGGGCCAATTGTGACTTATCCCCAGCTAGTGCATTACGAATCCGAAAGTGAATATCGTGATCATTACAGGAATGTATACTGCCGCAAACCAATGGTGACTTTTGATCAAATTGAAGTGAGGTTTCCATTAGATCAATTCGAACATGCATTTTTTGAATCCAAGTCACGAAATGGTATCAAAGACACATTTTCTAAAAATCGAGCCCAAAGAATTGATTGGATCAAAGCCACTTTGCTCAGCCCCCATGCGACGCTTTTTGAAGGATGGGATTATAAAACAAAAATGTATGATGGTAGCCGCAGAGTTGCCATCATGTTCGAGTGTTTTGTTGTGGTAATTTCACTATCTTTGTCCAAGAACTCAGAACTCACCGGCAAGTTTATCACCTGTTACCAAGCAGACAATAGTATCGAAAAAATCCAGCGATCACCTAAATGGCAGAAAGATAGCTGTCTACACAAGCTCAAGTCCAAAAAGAAAAAAGTGCCGCCGATTTGCTAGGCTGGTTCAGCGGCAAAAACCTCGATAGATTCAAAGCCGATAGGCAGTGAATTCATCTACGATCGTACCTGGAATTATTGTTCATGTCAACAAGGACATTTATTGACACCCCTTAAAAGTAATGGTCGCACCTTCGGCTTCAAAGCTCTGGATTTGCAGGCCAGCTCCTTCGACCAAAAGTTTGACCAGATCATCACAGGGGACCATTTCATCGGATAGCATATCTTTCATGCTGATTTCTGGCATTAACATCCCAAGCACAGGTAATAGTCCGTCTGCCAGAAAGTATTCCGTGATTTTGACCTTGCCCTGGGTGAGATTAAATTCAGGTCTAAAAATTCTTAGAAAGTATAAGAGAGCATTTAAAGCGGACTTAATTTGAGCGTCTGTTGCCATGCCTGAGGCTGACTGATTGGCATTTTCCTCCATTTTCTGCCTGAGGGTTTCTACACTTCCGGGAGTACCTGGGACGGGAAGACCTTTGGAACCAAGAAGTTCATTGACCTTCTCGTATAAAAATTCATCATAAGGCTGGCCCTTGGATTCAATGTATTCTTTGACATCCTTGCATACCTCACCAATGATGGGAACATCCTTGCAGCCTTTAAACTGAGGTCGTCCCCGTATTTTTTTCAGGTACTGTTTTTCAGATTCAATTGGTACAGAACCATCCATACGGTGAAGCACTTCGTAAATCTCGGCTAAAAGAATTTTAGCCCCCTCTCCCTCCCCGAAGGTTGACATAAACCGTGCTGACATTTCTGTCCCACCGGCTTTTAACACATCCTCGAGTCCACGATTGGTTTCGGCAGCCTTAAACTGGGAGGGAATCAAGGAGTCAATAACTTCAGGAGTAACCTTTTTGGGAGAGGACTCGGAAACTGGGGCCAATTCCTGGGCCAGAGTCTGTGTAGAAATACTTTTAAACCAGTTGGTGTACTGATGTTTGGTAATCAGCATCCGGGAAATCCTCTCCAGAAAAAACAGGGATGCCGACACTTCAGCGGCAGCCGTAAAATTTGGTATGTCCTTACTGAGATTGTCATGAAACATACGGGCTTTATTAAGCTTACTTTTAATTGCAGCTACAGAGGCCGGGTTTTTAATGCTGCCCGGTACTTCAAACCAGCGGGACAAGGTGCTGTCCTCCAGGAAGTATCTGAACCAGGCCTTATCGATCCCATGAAATCTGCCCAGATAAACTTCTGTTTTGCCATCGGAATATTTCATTTTTGTGGCATAACCACCATAAAGCATTCCCATCTGTTTACCTTTTTCCCCATACATCCCCTGCCCAAGAACAAAATAGACATCCACATCATCAAAAGGTTTGATGGCTAAACTGACTGTTTCTGGAATAAAGTCCCCGTGTTTTTCACCGAGGTTCAGGGTTTTAGGTCCTGGTGAAAATTCCTGGGAGCCAAGGGACTGATTCACGGTTTCAAAAAATGCCCCACGACTGAGTTCTCGTGCATGAGTTCCCCAATTAAGGCGCATCTCAAGAGTAGAACTGCCCCCAATGATATTGGCATAAACAATCAGGAACAGAAAACAAATCACCATTCCCACGGCAATTACAAAAACTAAAATTCCCTTTCTGTTAAGGTATGGAGAGGGATGTGAGTACCTGAATCGGTGCATCAATTACCTTGGATTTCCCCACGGGAGTGAGAGATAAAAACAAAACACTATGTCTGTCATTCAGATAAAAAAATCGGCCCATTGCTGGCACTGGCTTCACCCAGGCCTTCTCGGAATTGGGCTGGGCATTAATATGAAACACCCAATCACCACGACGGATTCTTTCCGGTTTTTTATCCCCGGTCAGTCTTTTTTTCCACAAGTTTTTTAAGGGATCCACCAGATATACCCACACATGCCCATCCGCCTTTTGTACAGCAAGGTAGTCTGTGGCTGTGTCATTTTTATTGGGGGCCAGAATCGCTAAGGCATCCGCCATTTCAGCCTCAAGTCTTTGTGTTGTGCTTTTGATATCCTGCCAGCAGTACACCTCGCCCAATTGAGGGCCAATCCGCGAAAAGGCCCAGGAAAAAAATGCATAGAATCCACCAAAAATTATGATAAAGATAGCTGAGCCAAACATAATCTCTATGAGTGTGTAGGCTCTCTGGGCTTTCATTTGAGGGGCAGGCTTCTTTCCAGAGCAAACCCATGCCAGATCATACGATTCATAGAGGATTTGTTCTGCAGTGAGCGATAGGAAACTGTAACCTCGGCATTTAAAGAAGTCCCTTGCTGCTCTGAGCCTTCTAAATCTACTTCACAACCCAGCTCATAGGCTGTGAGTGCTTCTTTTAGGCCCCAGTATGAGTCCAGATCAAAATTATCTCTGGCAAATACCGGAAAACTGCCGGATGAGTTTTTGTTTTCCAATAATAAGGCAGACCCTTCTGAATTGATTGGAGCTTTCAAATACAGATTCGAGCTTAGCTGATTCAAGGCGATCTGGGCCGCCTGCCTGGCGAAGTAACGCTGCTTTGCATGCGTATGTTTGCGAACAGCCTCAGACACCATCATCAAACTTGTACCAGCCGTAGAAAGTATCATCATGCCCACAAAAATTTCTACAAATGAGAATCCACGATGATTGTGTATCATGGAGTAAGCATAACACGCACCACCCGAGTACATGAACCATCAGACCGTGAATTTAACGGCTAATTGATATCTTTCATCAAAACACGGACAGCAGCAGCAGAATTTTTGGGGGTTTCATCCTTTAATGACTGCATAAACAGTACAAATGATGGGATTTCCAGACCTCCACGAATCAGGGCGAATCGTGGCTCAACCGGCTCATCAGAACATGCATCCTGCTCACAAAGGATCAGGGCATAAACACATAACAGATGAATGGTGTCTGAATTTGTTCCATCGGATCGATGAACCAGGTCTGGCATGGAGGATATCAATTTATCCGAGGCGGCTTTTAGAGAAGATTCAATACTCTCCTCACGACAGGCCTGTAAAAGCCCCTTTCTTTGTTCCTCGCTCAGATCCATTACCCCAACTGATGCTTCTACCAGAGAATATAAAAATGCGGCCCGTTTGGCATACAGATTCCCAAATCGTAACACTTCCGTTTTTGCTCCCATCCTGAGCCAATCAGGGTGAACCGACTTCTGGAAATCGGCTATTCGCGACTTCATTAAAGCCTCACGGGCATACGAAGCTAACCCGGTACCTTCAAAGAGAAGATGAATAGAATCTGACATGACAAAATCTGCTCCCAGGGCTTTAGCACTTAAAATTGCCTCGGGACTTCCCATACCTCCACATATACCAAGCTTCACTTCTGAACCAGAAGCATTCACTTTGGATCGGATCCAGGGGAAAACCGAAAAAATGTCCCTGGACTCCACTGTGGCATCGATTAGAATGTGGGTGGCTACCGGAATATTGGAGGCGTTTTTAGCCTCCTGTTCACTCAACAGATTACGAGCAAGTAAAATTTCCAGCATGGCCTGGGATGGTGGAGAAGCAAATACTAAAGCAGCATCAGGAACTGTGACTCTCACAAACAATTTTTTCGATTCCGGGTTTTTATAGCGATACAAAAGCATCTCTAAAGTAACCGATGTAAATCCTCTTAACATCAAATTAGGGCACAGATCACTTAGAGACTCAAACCTCTTTTGCCATTCTGAAGAATTGATGCTGTCCTGAAACAGCATCTCGATTCCATAACATTGGGAAGGGATTTCTGTCCTGAGTCTGTTTAGCTCCAAATTAAATTCATCTGAGTTCAAGCGGCCTAGACCAGCAAAAGCCAAAATATTTTGTGAAGCCAGATCCTTTCTCCATTCTATGGTTGGAGTTAAGGACACAGGCAAACCAACAATATGAAAAAAGTCTTTGGATCCTGCTTCCTTGACGGGTACAGGTATGGGCAAGGGTTTATTCTCTTTATGCTCAATGGGCAGTGGATTATGAATATCTTCAAGGGATCGGATCGCATCCATGATTCTGGAAGTTACCTGAATCCAGGTGGTTGGTGACTCAGCCCGGGCCTGATACTCAGGAAACTCAAGGGGTTTCCCAATCACAATTTTTAACTTCTTGCCAAAACCTGGCAGCTGATTGTAGTTGATTTGATACACAGGCAATACAGGCACCTGATGTAATGCCTGAATCCATCCAGCCCCTGCCTTGAACTGTCTGGAGAGGCGGCCATCCTTGGAACGGGTTCCTTCCGGATAAATCAAGCAGGCTATTTTGATTTTTTTCTCCCCAAACAACCGGTTCAAATCCTGCATGGCATTCTGTTCCAGCCCCATCTTACGATTAACAGCCAGGACACCAGCACTTACGGTCAGATAACGAATCAGGGGGGAACCCAATCGTTCAATGGCTCCTAGGCCACAGAGATAATACTCACGGGAAAAAAATGAAGTGGCTTTAAAACCGACTTCAAATGCCGACCAGATATCCCAGCTGCTGGTATGATTGGCGCAAAGAAGAAAGGATCGTCCCTGCAATTCTTTAAGATTTTCCAATCCCACAAACTCTGTGCGATTCAGAATTCTGGTGTAAAACCAGAACACGGGAGCTAAAATCACCCTTTGCAGAATCCATGACCAGAGAAAACGAATCGAATCATTTTTCAGATTGGGATATTCTTCAGGAATCTGGATTTGATTCTCACTCATCAATCCATCCTGGGCAGTCCAAAAGTGACTCTTTCCTCAACGCTGATATGCTCTTTCACTTCTGTCACCCCATATTCACGAAGTTTACTCACACACCTCTCCACCAGATCTTCCGGTGTACTCGCCCCTGCGGTCATGCCTATGGTGTTGACACCATCAAGCCACCTGGTCTCTATCTGGGACTCGTCCTGGATCAGATAGGCAGGCACTCCATTTCTTGATGCAACTTCCCGCAAACGATTGCTGTTAGAACTGTTCGTGGCACCAACAACTAGAACCAAATCAACAGAATCCCCGATTTCCCGAATCGCCACCTGCCTATTTGTAGTTGCATAACAGATATCTGATTTTCCAGGTCTGTGAATTTTGGGAAATCTACTAATCAGAATATCAAGTATTTCTTTGGTGTCATCAACACTAAGAGTAGTCTGCGTCAGTACGGCCACTTTATCAGGATTGGCTACAGACACTGTTCTGGCATCCTCAGGGGTCTCAATAATTGTAGTTCGCTCCTTGGCAACTCCCTGGGTTCCGATAGCTTCCACATGATTTTTATGCCCGATCAGAAGGATTTGCATGTCTTCAGAAGCATAACGATAAGCCTCTTTGTGTACCTTGGTGACTAGTGGACAGGTGGCATCTGTCACATCAAGGCTCATGGATTCAGCTTTTGAAAAAGTGTCTGGTGGAACCCCGTGAGCAGAAAAAATGACCTTGCTTCCCGCTGGAATTTCCTCAAGTTCTTCAACAAAGATCGCACCTTTGGCTCTAAGTCTGTCCACAACATGGCGGTTGTGAACGATCTCATGTTTTACATAAACCGGAGAACCCCATAGCTGCAAGGCCCTTTCCACAATTTCAATAGCTCTGGTAACCCCGGCACAAAAGCCCCTCGGGCTGGCCAGAAGCAGAGTTTTACCCATGAATCCCCCTAACCGTGAAGCTGTAATAATAGCCCAGGCCAGCCTCAAAAACAATCGTATCCTCAGAGAACAAAAATTAGCTGTGGAAATTGAATAATGAATGGGATATATTGTGGCGTTTAGCTCGGAACTGTCAAGGAGTAACATGAAAAAGATCGTATTTTCGCTAGCAGTGAGTACCTGCCTCTTTCAGCCTGTTGAGGCAAGCACATTTTCTGATGTACCAAGAAATCATTGGGCCTATCAGGCAATTGAACAAGTCAGCGCAAGTGGTATTATCAAAGGTTATGCTGAAAAATTCCATGGGGAAGAAAAAGTCAGCCGCTACGAAATGGCGACCATTGTATCCAGACTGCTTGATTCCGTTTCCAAAAACAAGTTGAAGTTAAGTCCTGATGTGAACTCCTCCATGCAAAGACTGGTAGACGAGTTCTCTAACGAACTGGCATTCTTAGGTGCCCGTGTTGACTCACTGGAAGCAAAATCTGCTGAACATGAGACTCGTATTGAGAAGCTCGAAACCACAGGCAGCACCGGTAACAAAATCGGTAATGTGAATGTAAGCGGAAGTATTGGAATTCGCCATCAGTCCCTTTTTAATGATGGGGTCTCTGATAACACGGATTCCGATTTGCAGTTTCAAACTTTTTTGAACCTGTCCGGCAAGGTCAATGACAAAACCAAATGGGGCTTTCAGTTGCGTACAGGTGTAGACGATTATCCTTCTGTCTCCTGGAGAAATGTTGGCAGCAACGATGATCGCGGTAATAATTTCTCCGGTTTTGGTATGGGAACTGACGATTTTGTAATTGATCGCCTGTTTATTGACCACAAGATCAATGATGAATTCAGAGTGATTCTGGGCAAGGGCGAAAACCTGTTCCGCAGCACTGAGCTGGTATTTGATAATGATTTTTCTCCTACCGGATTTACTCAGGAATACAAAATCAACAAGGACTGGACCGTTCGTGCTGGTCAGTTTTTCCTTAAGGAAGGAAACTCACCTGCTGGAGCTAAGTCAGCTAAAGAAGACAGCATGATGTTTGCTCATCAGGTTGAGTACAACAGGAAGAATAAATGGTCTGGAGACTGGACAGTTAAAGCTTCAAACTTTAACTTCACCGGGGAGCAGTTTTTGCATCCTGGTCAGGGAGTTACTGCCAGCCGTTTTGTTGGGCTTAACAGCAGAACAACCAACTTTGCTGCACCATATTACGGTAACTACTACAATCAGATTATCAATGGGGCTACTCCTACTTTTCCTGGTGTGACCACCAACACTGTCAATGCCACCAACGCGGGAAGACAGAATCGACTGTTTTCTGATTTTAACCTGGCTAATGTGTTTGTACATTATCACAATGACAACAAGGGAAGAACTCCATGGGGAGTTAAACTTGATTATGTTGTGAACAATTCTGCCTGGAACAGTGAAGACACCGGGTACTGGTTTGAAGTGTATCAGGGTGATCTGAAAGAAAAGGGTGATGTAAAATACGGTTATTCCTACAGAAGAGTGGAAACCGATGCCACAATTGCCTGGTTGAATGCTTATGAACTCGGCACCAACATCAAGGGTCATTCTGTTTATTATATGACCAAGCTAGCTGACTCAGTTACATGGTTCACCACATTTTTTCTCTTCGAGCCTGAAAACAGTTTCGGAGTTGCCAATGTGGATCAGCAAGGCCGACTCAGAACCGGTCTGACATTAAGCTTCTAATCAGAGGCTAATCTAATGAGGCTCCCTGAATTTTTCAGGGAGCTTTTTTTATATTCCTGATAATCTCTATCAGCTCAGTCCCGTTTTTAACCTCTGTTTTCTGGTGAAGCACTAAAATCCTGGGATCCTCAATTTTCCACTTAGGCTTGTCTTTGGCCGTCATACAAACAAAATCACACTTAAGAATACTTGCCTGATTCAGTAATTCCTTCTGTTCATCTATGCTTAATCCCTGGTGATCCCCCGGTGTTATCAAGGATAAAACCTCTGCTCCCGCATCTTTCAGATCCTGTAAAAAAGACTGTGGCCAGGCAATGGATGCCAACGCAATAACTCGCTTTTTATGTAACAACGAGCTGTTTTGCAAGGTACTTTGCATACTAAAAACCTTGATGTTGCCACTGAGATAATGCCGGTAGGGTTTCAAAAATTCCTCCTGATCCCCCTGCAACTGGTACAGTATCAGAACTTTGGCTCTTTTAAGGCCAAAGAGTCCCTCTCTTAAGGGGCCGGATGGAAAAATACCCCGGTTCCCAAAACCTCTCTGACAATGAATAATCACAATGTCCAGATCACGATGGAGGCGAAAATACTGGTAGGCATCCTCATATATAAGAATTCTTCTCTCATCCAGATTTTCAAACTCCTTGGCCAATAATGCCCTTTGTTTGCCAACGGCTGCATCAAGCATGGGGAATTTCTGCAAAACCATTTCCAGTTCGTCACCAAAAAAACCTTCTCTGTCCCATTTACCATAAAGTCTGCGCGCAAATGGACCAGTAAATTTAGCCTTATAACCACGAGTAATCAGAACTGGACTTAGACCACGGCCCTGCATCTCTTCCAAAAGCCAAAGTATAAATGGAGTTTTACCGGAACCGCCCACCGTGATGTTACCAACAGACACTACCGGATTTTTAACCCTGACATAGATTCCAGGCAGTCTTGTAACAGTTCTTTTCACCCAGGTCAGGCTCATGTACAATAAACTGAAAGGGGTGAGAAGTCTGGAAAAACTGGAAGTCTCATTTTGGTAAACATGGGCATTCCACAATTTTTCCAACCACTGAAACAAGTCATACTCCTTCTAGTTTTAACCCAACATTATTTTGCCTGTGACCCAATCCTGGAGTCCCTTCTATTTTCACAGGGCCGTCTTGACAGAATGGATTCAGCATTACGGGATCTCTCCACTCACCTATCCGATGTAGGCAGGAACGCCAGAGATAAAATTCAAAACAAACGGAGTTTAGCCGAAGCCAAAGTTCTCTGGCTACAGGTATATCAAAATTATTATCTGACACCCCCACAATATTATGCCTCACGGGTGAAGGAGTGGCAAAACGCCCTGGATGACATTGCTCACAAAGTCAAAGACCTGACAGAACTTCTGAATCAACAAAAGTTCATTGAATGTCACACGGCCATACTTAAACTGCAATCCTCTTTGGTTGGTTTGTACCAGCCTCTTGAGGAAAGAGGATTTTTTGAAAGACACAGAGCCATCATTTCCTTGATTAAGCTCTTTTTCAAGGTTCATCAGGAAGGTCTTGAGGAAAATCAGAATCTGATTGAAACTACCTTAAAAAAAATTCTGCCCCAGCACCTTCTGGAAGCTAAAAACAAATCAAATCGGGTAGAATCCCTTTTACAAAATACTGATATAACCCACAAAATATTAACCATG
The DNA here is from genome assembly GCA_019454875.1 of Candidatus Cloacimonadota bacterium. GTDB lineage: Bacteria > Muiribacteriota > UBA6191 > UBA6191 > UBA6191 > UBA6191. Next base: position 22,944 of record JACFNL010000026.1, read on the forward strand.
AGTTCTGATGAGGATGAAAAGATGATTCAATCTCTTTTTGTACAGATTCAGATTTTTGTATTTGAGGATGAACAATGAGGGCAAAACAAATTCTGGTCTTTGGAAGTCCCAAGGCCTCCTGTAAAAACTGCCGTAAGCTTGAGGCCATGATCGATGAAATTGTTATGGGACATGAGTCCATTCTTACGGTAAAGAAGTTGACTCTGGATTCCGAGGAGGCCCAGAAATACGGGGTTCTTCTGACTCCTTCCGTGGTGGTTGATTCTGAGATTATTGTTCTGGGCGAAATTCCCGAACAGGAGGTACTTGCTGATGAGCTTCTTCAATAAACCAGGGGCAAAACGCTGGAGTCTTGGGGCGAGAGCATTGAGTGAAAAACTGGCCAAGGAGTTTCTTTTGGAACTGACAACTGCCTGTGAAAACTTCATAGAAGAGGAAAAACGCAGTACAGTCGAGGAAGAAGATGTAAAAATAGCCTTGATCGATCTGGCAAAAAAACTCGGTGACCAAAGAATTCAGCTCAGCTCGGCAAAGTTTACCCATAAGGAACTGATTAACTCAATTCGGGTATTAAAGGATAGAATGGAAAAACGAATCAAGGAGAAAGCATGAACCAGACAATCAAGGGAATTTGTTTAGGAGTTTTATTGGGGCTTGTTGCCCTGGCACTGTTTCCTAAAGTGAGCCATGCCGAATGGTTTAACTCCAAAGCACCGGAATCAGACTCTTCCAATCTAAGGGCAATTCGTTACCACCTTGAAGATATTGCCTCAAGCTTGAAGGAAATCGCCTCCATCCAGAGACAAATGCTGGACAAAGCTGATAAATAAAAAAAGCGGCCCACCGAGAATGGTGGGCCGCTTTTTGGCTTCAATTACTTGTTAGCCTTTTCAAAATAAGCCTTGGAGCCTACAGGATCAGCCTTCATGGTGTCCTTGCCCTCTTCCCAGTTGGCTGGGCAGACTTCGCCGTGAGTTTCAACAAACTGAAAAGCTTTAAGCACTCTTAATGTTTCATCAACGCTTCGTCCAACGGGCAAATCATTGATGGTGGAGTGTCGGATTACACCTTTAGGATCGATCAAAAACAACCCTCTAAGGGCCATTCCTGCATCCAGAAGTACACCGTAATCACGGGCAATATTCTTATCCAGATCTGCGATCAATGGATATTGGCACTCACCCAGACCACCCTGTTTTCTAGGTGTATTCACCCAGGCCAGATGAGTAAACTGTGAATCTACAGATACACCGATTACCTGAGCATTCATGGCTTCAAACTCTTTGTGTCTGTCGCTAAAAGCAATAATTTCAGTTGGGCACACAAAAGTAAAATCCAGAGGATAGAAAAACACAATTTTCCATTTTCCAGCATAATCTTTTAGTGAAACTGATTTGATTTGTCCATTCACCACAGCTTGCGCTGTGAATTCTGGTGCTAAAGATGTCACCTGGGGCATGTTCGCTCCTTTTATGATTGATAAAACTAAACCCTTGTAATGGGAGAAATATACTTGTGGATGCGCCAAAACTCAAGTTTGTAATATAATCATGCATTTTATGAGGAAAGGACAACAGGAATGAGAATAGTCAAGGATAAATATGTGAAAATCGGACGGCATGAATTTCAAGCCGGAAATCGTTCTATATGGAGCAATGAACCCGAGGAAATGTGGAACAACTGGATGTGGCAGCAAAGCAATCGAATCAAGACTCTGGCTGCCCTGGAACCAGTCGTGCATGTGTCCGATATGGAAAGACAGGCTTTTGAAGCTTCTTCAGATATGTTTCATGTGGGTATCACCCCCTACTATGCCGGTCTGATGGATAAAGACGACCCCAACTGTCCCATCCGTCTGCAATCCGTGCCAACCATGGGAGAATTAAAAATCCTTCCTGATGATCTTGAGGACCCCTTAAATGAGGAAGGTGATATGCCAACACCGGCTATCACGCACCGATATCCAGATCGGGTTTTATTTTATGTGACCCATAACTGTCCGGTTTATTGCCGTCACTGTACCAGAAAACGCAAGGTGTCCGACCCTTCTACATCTACTATGAACAAGCAGATGGAAGACGCTTTTTTATATATTGAATCACATCCTGAAATCCGTGACATTGTAATATCCGGTGGAGATCCCCTGTCATTGTCTGACAAGAAACTGGATCAGATTCTCACACGGCTAAGATCCATTCCCCATATCGAAATTTTTAGACTAGGAACCAGAAATCTGGTGACTCTGCCACAGCGGGTCACAGACGATTTTGTGGAGATGTTAAAAAAACATGCCCCTGTATTTGTAAACACCCACTTCAATCACCCCAAAGAATGTACCTGGGAAGCCTATGAAGCCTGTCGCAAACTGGCTGATGCCGGTTGTGTGATCGGAAATCAGACCGTTTTGCTTAAGGGTGTCAATGATGACCCAATGGTAATGAAGGAGCTTATGCATAAACTTCTAGCCATGAGAGTCAGACCCTATTACATCTACCAGTGTGATCTTTCTCAGGGAATTTCGCATTTCCGTACCCCCGTGTCCACGGGTATCAATATTATTGAGCACCTGCGCGGTCATACCTCAGGACTAGCCAATCCAACCTTTGTAGTCGATGCTCCCGGTGGTGGCGGTAAAATTCCTCTGCTTCCCGAGTATGTGGTTAAACATGAGGGCCGGACATGGACCCTAAGAAACTACAAAGGTCAGGAATATACTTATGTAGAGCCTGAGCTTTAGACTGTCACAAGTTATGATTGGCAAAACTCTGATTCTGGTACCTAGCTTGATGGAGCTTGAGGCTGTACTGGCCAAAATGACCATTCAAATGAAGGTAAAAAAAGGCCCATATACTGTATATATGTGCACCGGACAAAGAAATTATCTGGTACTTGGTACCGGAATCGGGGTTGCCTCCTCAGCAATTGCCACAGGGATTGCCCTAAGCTCCTACTCAGTCTCGGATATCCTGGTTTTGGGTATCGGTGGTGTAATGGGACCCTGGGCCCCTGCTGAGGTCTTTGAGGCAGAATCAGATACCTATCTGCGCCTCGGAAGTATTTCTGATGGTGTGTACTCCCCGCTCACCAAAAGACTAGGTCTTGAGCCAGCGGGCTATCCTGAGGTTATCTCCTCCAGATTTGTTTTTGATGCCTGTCCCTTTTTTCCAGATTTAAACAGAAATATAGTGGCCTTTGGTACAGCAGATCAGATCAGCAGTTCTGAAGATCTGCCTTTTCTTGAGAAAAATTATCCAGATCTTAAGGTTGAAAATATGGAAGGTGCTGCCATTGCCCATGCCGCATGTCTTTTTAACATCCCTATTTATCAGATCAGGGTAGCTTCCAATTCTGTGGGTAATCGCGATTTTAGGCAATGGCAGATTTCCGAAGCAATGCAACAGCTTACAACCATCGGCAGTATGTTATGAACCCACTTTATCAAAGCGCAATCTCCCCCTGTCCCAACGATATTTTTATATTCAGTGGGATCCTGAGTGGCCAGTGCCAATGGCCTGATGAACTCAAAAATTTCACCTTTTTAGATATTCAGGAACTGAATTCAAAGGCCATGCTTCAAAAGGCAGGACTCATCAAGGTTTCTTTTGCGGCAATGAGTAAACTTTCTGAACATTACACAATGCTGGAATCTGGGGCCGCTATGGGTTTTGGTTGTGGTCCTCTGGTTTTATCCAGAAAAAATGAGCCAATACAGGCGGGCATGCGAATCGGGATTCCGGGCTGGCAAACCACAGCATGGCTTTTGTTTCGCCGCTACTTTTCTCATATTATTGATTCTCAAAACAAGGATCAGATAAAACAGATTGTCTTTCACGATTTGGAAAATGCTCTTTTGAATCATGAGATCGATCTGGCTCTGATCATTCATGAAACCCGGTTTTCCTACGATCAGAATCAGCTTACAAAAGTATCTGATCTGGGCGAGCTTTGGGAAAAGGACACTTCCCTTCCCATTCCACTTGGTGGTATCTGTCTGCACCACTCCCTATCGCATTTAAAATCACAGGTGGAAGAGGGTATTTTGCAATCCCTTGATTTTGCACAAGCCAACCAGGACAAAGCCATTGCCCTTTGTCGGGAGTATGCCCAGGACATGGATCCTGAGGTGATTCGCTCTCATATCAACCTTTATGTAAATTCATTCTCTTATCAAATCGGTGAGAACGGTCACAGGGCTCTGGCTCTGTTGAGAGACGGGATTAATTCCTAACATTTTTTTCTCAAATTCCAAAGACTGGTGATCTATCTGAAATACATTTTCTCCAGCTTCAATCAACTCGTCCATCTTCTCAAAATAAGCCGATCCAAAATAATTGTCTTTAAGATTCACAGAAAATGGAAGCTTTGCAGGTAAATCGATGACACAACGAAAACCCTGACGGGAATAAACCAGTGCCCCGCGAATATGATGTGAGTCACTCTCTGTTTCTTCAATCATGGGTCCGATGGTGGCAGCTAAAATACCAGATGCATAACTCCCTGTTGCCAGACTCGCCGGAATCTCACTCATCGGGGCATGTACCAGCCACTCCATACCAGTGTCACTAAGACGATTCATACCAGTCACAGAACGCTGCTCCCCGTAAACCAAAGGTTCAGACTCTGGATTCTGATGATGCCAGGCACGGATCCATTCCCAGGCATTGGGCAGACGGGCTCCCCTATGGCTGCAATAGGCCCTGGCATCCTCATAAAACACCTTTGCGGTCGAATCCATGGACTCATGCAATCGTTTTGCCACCCGAACCAATGGTAAACCTGGTATGTAGCCCTGATTTACAAAACTCTGAAACTCCCTGAATGTCACCGGATTTGTGTCTATGCTGAATGCCTGGGTCAGTTTTAATTCTGACCTAACCATCAATGCCCCTTCCGGCAACTCAAGCAGATTATCAGTCAATAATAGAGAAGAGCTCTGGGAGCGTCTAAGATTTAGTTCTTCTCTTAACACCAGCTTTAGAAACTTTAACTTTCTCTCCTCATCAATACGCATCTGATCTTCGATCATTCTTGAGGTCGTGGCCTTTTTTTCCTCAAGTAACTGTATTTGTTCAGTTTCGCTGATTACCGTGGGCCGTCTGGCTGGCCGGGCACAACGAAACCCCACAGTTGGCAGGCTGTTTTCCGTGGGACTTAACAGAATGTATGCTCCAACCTCTACCTGATGAAGCTCCGAGGCATAACTCCCTCCAGAAACCCTGCGCATTCTCCCATCCTGCTCTGAATCCATAAGCCATTCAGCCACATTGCCTGACAGATTGTAAAAACCGTCTGCACTGATTAAATCACGGTAGGAATTTACCTCGGATGGCCCGTCAGGGGCATTTAAACCAATCCGAAATGGGGCCGTTTTTGGCAGTTCATCCCCAAAGGCAAAACGACGATCCCATTCACCAAAAGATGCGATTACAAATTCGCGATAGGTCGGTAATCTTTTGCCTAGCTGATTACAATAGTTTTGCGCGTCAAACCAGTCAATGCCAGTTACTGGAAAATTACCCCCACTCCCCATATCCCTGGGCAAAAACCAGGACGGTTTCAGATTGCTGGTTTGGGCCAGAGAATGATACTGGGCATGAGACACCTCATACCGATCCATAAAAAATGCGTCCTGAACCAGATCCTGACCCCTAAATCGTATTTTACGATCAGAAATCAGAATTTCTTCTGTTTCGGCGTGATATGGCCGCACAAAAGCAAAGAAGAGGAAAAAAAGCAGTGCTTGCATGATATGAGTTTAAAGGATGATGTTGGCAATTTCCAATCTAATCAGCTATTCTGCCCCGCATGCGCACAGAACATTTTCGTAGGTATCAGTTAAACAAACAAACTTCGGCTACAGTGGCAAAACGGCATCCCTGGATTTACAGTGGACAAATGTCAACAGCTGTAGAAACCTTTCAGGATTCTGAAATGTTAAGACTTGTGGATACAGATAACAAAACCGTTGGTTTTGGAATCTATTGCAAGGATGACAGGATTGCCATTCGTGTATTTCATTTCGGGGAACAGATCCGTAACCGCTTTTTCTTCAAACGCCTGCGTGAAGTAGTAGAAAAACGCCTTGAGCTCATGCCACAAACAGACGCTATCAGGCTTGTAAATGGTGAAATTGACGGATTTCCTGGGGTTACTGTAGACCGCTACGGCTCTACAGCCGTAGTCCTTTATTATGCCACCGGATTGTATCCACTGGCCAGAATGGTTTCCATGCTTCTACCCCATGCCGCTGAAATGGCGCAAATCTCAAATATCCTGGTTCGTCCGGCCACCAAAACCGGACAGTTTATCGAGATTCCACCAAGAATTACCCGAGGTTCTGTTGAGAAGGAACTTATCATCGAAGAATTTGGCCTGAAATATTCTGTGGATGTACGGGGTGGACAAAAAGGTGGCTTTTTTCTGGATCTTCGGGGAGCCCGTAGGTATCTTTCCGGCCTGAATTTAAGCGGGATGCGAGTATTAAACCTCTTTGCCTACACGGGAGCATTTTCACTGATTGCCGTGAAACAGGGGGCAAAGGAAGTTTATTCTGTGGAGCAGTCACAATTAGCCTGCAAAACATTTATGCGCAATATTGCCCTCAATGGACAGGATTTGGAAAAACATAAACTGATTCAGGCAGATGTGTTTGACTGGATTGAAACTCTGCCTGCCCAGGAAAAATTTGATCTCATCTTGATTGATCCCCCCAGCCTTGCAACCAAGGACAGTCAGATACCCACGGCTCTTAATAAAATGGAGTCTTTACATCTGTCTGCCTTAAAACATTTAAATGCAGACTCCCAGTGGATTTCCTGCTCCTGCACCCGCCGCCTCGAAAGAGAGCCTCTTTTACAGAGCATAGGTAAGGCTTCCAAAACCTGCTTTGGCAAGGGTAGAACCAAAATAGTTGAGGAAATACCAGTGGAACCGGACCACGGTCTAGCCCCGAAGGGTTTTACTGAAGGCAATTATTTACAGGTGTTTGTGTTCACTAATGCGGGCTAGCAATTATACTTCGTCCAGCTCAGAGTCAGACTGAACCTCAAAATAACGAGATACTGGGGTACGCAAAAATTGAGGCTCACGGCCCTCAAATGCAGCCATACCCTCCTCTATTACATCGGCCACCTCGCCTAGATAACGACGGGAATGATGCACCAGATTCAGTTTTTTGACTCCAGCTTCACGAGCCAGACATCCTGAGAGATATGAGGTGCTGTGGTGATGCCTTATGGCATAGTCCAGATCCACCTGGCGAAAAAATGACTCAATAAACAACTCATCCAGATTCTTAAAAAACGATACCAGCAATTTGTGGTTTTGCCCCCCACCAAGGTGATCCATGGCAAAACCCAGTGAATATCCAGGCTGTTCCCTAAGCGTGCAAAACAGATCTCCAGCCATCACAGTGCCTGAAGGTGTCTCAATAGCCCTCGATTTATCATGGGCAAGATAGGCTTCTTTCAGACGGGCAACCCAGGGACCGGGAGCATAGGGAAGCTCGTGAATTTTCACGGTGTTTTTCTCTGCCATTCTGTAGGCAATGGATGGAATCTTGTGATCCAGTATGCAGAAGCTGACTGTAATCTGTTCATTTTCAAACACAAAGGAGCATTTCTGGGTAGATATCAGAGTCTTTTTCCAGAGTGGAGGACTTAAGCGATATACTTCGATGGTATCGGAATCCAGAATTTCCCTGACCTCAAAATAGGACCGCCTTTTGCCAATCAGATTCCATGTATAGGAATTGAGCCTGCTCTCTACATTTGTTGAAATTCCTGGCGGCCCACAAATTATCACCGGTTCTCTTGAGCCAGCACGGTTTCGGATTACAAAATCAAAATTGGCAAAGTGATCAATATGTGTGTGGGTCACAAACAAAGCTTTGAGCTTCATCACATCCCCAACCGTGAGCATGGAAGCCATACCACAGTCAAACATATAGGAATAGCCGTGGTTATCAGGACAGGCCAGCACGCAGATGTCCTCATTGACCCTGCTTTTGACAGTTGCAGCAATCATTAAAATGTAAAATTCAAGCCGGCTTCGGCAACATAATCCCGGGAATCTTCGGTCAACCCACGAGATACATTCCAATACCATTTCCGGTATTTATTTAAAGTATAAATTCTACCGTAGGTGGCCTGTATATCCTCGATGCGACTATTATAGTCCTTGCCCAAAGGTGGTACAGGAGCTGGTCCTGTGGCTTCTTTGTTATCATTGGGTTCGCCAAACAGAGAGGTGATTCCGTATCTTTGTGTGACTTTAGCATTCAACTTATGCTCATAAAACCAGTCCAGCTTAATGCGATCTCCCTGATCTGTCTTAATAAACTTCCCATCAGAAGACAAGGACTCAAACAGATCTTTCTGCTGGTACTCAAAATGCAGAATCTGTTTTAGATTGGCATTGCGCATAACCTCGGAACGCAAAAGCAGGGTATATTCAATCTTGCTTGGTAATCTGGACTCAATGGGCAAGCCGGCCTGTGCTCTGGAACTAAATGTCTCTGCTGTATAGTTAGCCGTGATTCCGTACTGGTACTGATGGCTCTTACCCTTCTTTAAGGTGTTTTTAAAGCCAAGGCGGATACTGTCACCTGGATCCTTTTTGGATAACTGCTCTTCCAGGGTCGAATAGGCTCCATGCACTGTATAACCCAGGACATACTCAACATTTCGGTTGGGGTTGTAAATCTGGTTCAGATTCAAATCAAATCCAAAATTAAACCCAGCCCCCAAAGGTGCCTTGTCAAGACCCTGGCCGGTTTCGTTCATGGCCTGATAAACAGCATCTTCCCCTGCTGACAACTGCTCCTTGCCGATGGGAAGACCAACCTTAAACACCCATTTCACGCCGTAGAGCCCAGGTTTTGCTTTACGGGTTTCCATAGTGTGACTGATGGTTGCATCCTTGATCCCTGCCAGCGTATTAACTCTGCCATTTGCTGAATCCAGTCTCGCATAGGAATATGGCAACTGAATGGACAGGTTGTTTTTTTTGTTCAGCTGATACTTGTAGGTGTTTTCAAGAGAAAATCGGTTGATCTCCCTATATACATTGTCCCGCCCTAAATAAGACTTGTTCTCATAGGAAAACTTGAATTCACGGGAACTCTTGTCTTTTTCAAGTGCAAAAACAGGCTGTGCCACCTGGCCAAATAATAAAGCTATTAAAAAATATTTCGTATTCAACTCCGTCTCCCAGAGACAACTGCAATCAGGATCTAACCGAGGATTATACTTAAAGGACGGCAATGAATCCACCTGTTATTTACAGATTTTCGCATCGTGCTCCGCTAATTCGGTCCAGTCTGTAACATTTTGGGCCGTTGTGGTCTAAATCCGTACCACTTATCCAGTTGTATTTGTCTGATTTGAACAAAAACAGCGGACGAAATCTGACATTCCTATTCTGTCCCATCTCCTCATAAACAAAGCTCAGTGCCTTTTTTGAGCGAATGGCCTGATTGATTGGTGCCTGAGAAAGACTCAGCCTGACATCCAGCAGGGCCTTGACCGAACGGGCATAGGTTACGGAGGCATGTTTTGATAAAAAATCAAGCCCCCCAGCCAGCTTCAGAAATTTGGCAAACAGAAGTACAAGATAGCGGGAATCATCTTCGGCTCTGTGAAAATCCCTTACAGGCAGAGCAAAGTGATGCACCAGGGTTTCCAGTTTGTGATTCATGATATTTGGGATCAGGGCTCGGGACATGGACAGGGTGTCCCACACAGGATTCGGTGGCCAGTCAATTCCTGCCATAAACAGTTCTGCCCCAATAAACTCAGTATCAAACTGGGCATTGTGGGCCACAAGAATTGAATCCTTCCCAATAAAATCCAAAAATTCAGGTAAAACATCTTTAGCTACGGGTTTATCTGAAACATCGGCATCATAAATACGATGTACCTTGCTAGCCTGCTCGGGAATAGGTATGGTTGGATTGATTAACCGTTGAAAAACACCAGTCTCCCGGCAATTTCCACCCACTGGATCCAACTCAAACCGGATAGCAGCCAGCTCAATCAGCCTGTCATAAAATGGATTCAGTCCCGTGGATTCAATATCAAAAGCTATAAATGTTTGCATGTATGCTTTCTAGCATATTCATCGAAGTGGATCAACCCAGGGCGATGTGTGTCCGATATCTCAAGCATGAAGATTCAATATTTATGGCTTCTGCTCTTTGTTCTTTGCAGTGGCTCAATAGCTGAAATTCCTGAAAGTGTGCTTCTAAACCGCAGTTTTTTACTGTTTCGCAGTGGCAACCACAGTGAATTTTTATCTCAATACTCTGAAAAGTTCGGGCCCGGTGGGCTTTTGGAAAGTTCAAGATTAAATCCATTAACAAACTTTGAAAGGCTTCGTGGTACCCAGCAGGAAAGCACCCGTTCCATGATGCGCAGTTATCTTAGGGAACTGACATCAGACACATTTTATGTGGCCCCACCTGCCACTCATGCAGAAGCTGCCGAGATAAAAAAATTTGCGGCTGTCATGCATTTTGAAGATGGTGGAAACTCCCATCACATGCTAGTTCGGATTTCTGATAACAACTATGGGCTCAAAGTCCTTAAACCTGTGCTTGAAGAGGGTCGGGAAGTATTTTCCGGCATGGATTATGAATCCTACACTTTAGCCGATTATATTGAACTGGCCAGACTGTCTAAAAATCGCCGCATTCAGATTGCCGTTCATGAGGTTGGTACATTAAATCCTCCTAAACCTACCTCATATTTTATTGCCGTGGAACCACTGGAGTTTACTAGTGCAAAGGCAAAAGCTACCCTAGTCGAACCTGAGTCTTCCCATCTTTCCGGGTGGGATTTGGAGCTTTTGGATCCAGATCTCAGGTCCAGGTTACAAATCGAGAGGTTTTTAGGAAAACTTTCCGAATATCAAAACAAGGAGCAGCAGATCCTGGAAGAACGCAAGGCTCTAGTGCGCATGCGTCTTCCGAATCTTAATCTTGACAAGGCCAGAACTGTAGCCCAGGTTAATTCACTGGTACAGGGAGAAATCATCAGAAGGATTTTTGTGCCGGATCCACGGCCAGAAAATTGCCCTGGAGAGTTTTCTGAGAACCGGTGCAGTCCTAATGGCACATTCTCTGATGTAACCTGGAAGTTATACAGACAGGCCTACAGGATGCTGGAAATCGGGGAAACCGTATTTGACGGAAGGTTATGAAATACTTCATCTTTGTAATATTGTTCACCGTTTGGTCTGAAACATTCGAGCTGGAATTAGGCCCCACTTTTGGCTTAAAACTGATCCTCAAATCTGGAGAAATTCTGGAAGCCGATTTGATTGGAATGGAAAATGAAGGCCTAGCAGAGTTTCGTCAGGTGGATAAAGAATTTTTTTTACCCTTAAATTATTTTATGCCCCAGGGACAAAAGTATCTTCAGTCTCTAAAACCGTATATTCCCGATCGCAAGGAATTGCCAACTGGTACCTATGGGACTGAATTTGTCAAACTGAGCAATTTTGCCGATCTTAGAAAACTACAGGTTGAAACCGCCCAAACGGCCCTGGTTCTTATTGATCCAACCGAAGAATTTCAAAGTGCGTTTACAAGTCTTTTAAAAAGAAGCCCAGTCCTGTTGGCAGATGTTACCTATTTCCCCAAATATATGTTTGGCAAAGATGCCGATGCAACCCAACTCGAAGCCATCATCAAACAATATGCCGTTACCCCTCCAGCAATGCTGATTGTAGGCAAGGAGAGACCTATTAAGGGACATTCTGCCATTGCATCTGTCAATCAGGCCAAATTAGTCATTGAACCTCTGGTTCAGGAAGGCCGTAGAGCAACAAATCCCACAATTCCTGCATCTAGTGATTGACGAATCCCACGGTTTCCCTCAAAATTAACACATGGCAGAAGAATCTGATTTTCATATCCGGATGACGGAACATAACTTCCCTCTGACCAAGGCTCCCACTGACAAACCTTTGTTGATCGATATGGCTATTTGCCTGACAGCCTGCAAATGGGGTTCGGGAGACTGTGGGCCCCAGATGCTGGAACATCTGTTACTTACACTGGCTGAATCCATGGAAAAGCCAAAATATCTGATCCTGATGGATTCCGCTGTATTTCTGGTGACGGACAATACGCTTTTGGAATGCCAGGATGCCCTGGATAAGCTTGATGCCGCTGGGGTAAAAATCCTTGTCAGCGAAGCCTCAGCACGGCATTATGGGCAAATTGCTTGCATCCGTAAAGGGGCTGTGGTAAAGTTCCAGGACATCGCAAAACTCCTGCTTTCCGTAGAGAGATTCGTGAGTTTGTGACACTTAAAGACTCTTAGCTCAGCTGGTTAGAGCGCTACGTTGACATCGTAGAGGTCAGCGGTTCGAGTCCGCTAGAGTCTATTTTTATTAAATCCACCAAAAAATTCCAGGTACGGTTTTCTGGTGGATTTTTTATTGCTGCCAGGTTTAAAACCCGTACACTTCATCAAGAATTTCCTTGACCTTCCTGAGCTGTCTAGTCGTCAGGGGAACATCTCTTGAAAATGTTCGTACAAACTCCTGAACCTGAGGTAATACCAGTACAGGAAACTTCTGATCCTTTAACTTAAGCTCAGTATCAGGACTAGAAAACACCACAACTGGCTGAACCCTCACCCTTACCCCTCTGGATGCCAGTAGATTTTCAAAAATTCGACTAGTTCTTTCGATTTGCTGAATGGGAGAGCGAAACTCCCTTTCATAACTTTTTCCAGATCCAGAAGCCTTGATCTGAACCCAGCTTTCCTTACGGGCCAGAATTGTGCCACGCATATTTTTGGTTTCGATTAACAAAACCCCCTGATGCGTCAACAGGAGATGATCGATCTCATACCTTTGATGATCCAGCTGTCCCTGTAGATTGTGATACACAGAAAACACATCTTCCAGATCATCCAGGGCATCACTTACGGCTTTCTCTCCGGCATCTCCAGATTTTTTTATCTTGCGTAATCTTCCCCATTCGAGAAATCTGTCTCGATACAAAAGATACAAGATTGCCACAAATTGCAGAACCAATATAAGGTCCTTGAATGTAAAAACAAATGAGTTATTAACCTGTTCTTGCAAGTAGTCCTGTCCATTTCAGGGGGCACGGTCGGGAATCAGACGCGAAGATAAAGAATCTGGGCTATAGGGGCAGTGCCTGCACCCACTCTTACAGCAATATCCCCGTTTCTGAAGATAATGTGCCGTAAAAACCCAATTTCCTTTTTCAATATAATAGTCCAATCCTTCAATTAATTTCATTTCAGTAAAATCAGCTCTTCCAAAGCCTTTTCACTCAATTCCCATGAGGTCTTATCCCGCGAATCCAGAAGCGAAACTCCCAAAGCCAGAAGCTCATCACGGATTTGGTCTGCCATTGCAAAATTTTTATCTGTGCGATGCTTCATTCTCAGTTCAATTTTTTCGGTGACCCAGGCAAAGGTCAGAGATTTTAACGCCAGATAACGGCTATGAATCTCATGAAAAAATTCCTGGGGTTCCCGAAGACCAATTTCCAGAATTGGCAATATGTTATGCAACAAGGATTCCAGGGACAAAAGCTCCATCGCATTCTGCGCTGAAAATTTCTTGTCCATGATCTCATTTTGGGACTGCAGCACGGACTGAATCACTACCATGACTCTAGGCAGATTAAAATCATCATCCATAGCCTCACAAAAAGCCTGATGAAACCCAGGATGGCTATTAGCAGATTGCGGGGTCAAATCATGGCGGGCCATATAATCAATAACCCTTTGTCTAGTTCTGTACATGGAATACAATCTGCTCAAACCCAGAAAAAATCCCTGGGCACTGAAGTCAATATTGCTTTGATAGTGATACTGGTAAATATTAAAGCGAATCAGCTCATAACCATAATCACGGACTGCATCTTCTATGGAAATAAAGTTGTTCAACGACTTGGACATTTTTTGACGGTTTACTGTCAAAAGCCCATTATGTACCCAGTAGCGGGCGTAGGTGCCCCCTGATTTCGCCTCTGACTGGGCTATTTCATTCTCATGATGCGGAAATACAAGATCACGGCCTCCACCGTGAATATCAAACGAGTCTCCCAGAATTTCAGACGCCATAACCGAGCATTCAATATGCCAGCCTGGCCTTCCCCTACCCCAGGGAGAATCCCAGGTTGCCCCAGGTGTCTCTTCAACTTTCCAAAGAGCAAAATCCACTGGATCTTCTTTGCCTGTCTCAACATCTTTACGAACTCCGCATCGCAGTTCAGAGATATTTTGTCGGGAAAGTTTTCCGTAGTCTTCCTTTAACCGTACACGAAAATATACACTTCCATCCTGTCCGACATAGGCAAAACCTTTAGTCATCAAATCCTGGATGTACGCTATAATCTGGGGGATATACTCAGACACTCTCGGCTCAAAATCGGCAGGCTTCACCTTCAGGGACAACATATCCCTTCTGGAAATTTCGATCATCTGATCACTAAGCTCCAAAGGAGAAACCCCAAGTTGTGAGGCCCTGGCAATTATCTTGTCGTCTACATCGGTAAAATTACGAACATAGGTGACTTTGTAACCCTTGAATCTGAGGTAGCGGGCAAAAATATCATAAAGAATTGCCTGCATGGCGTGACCAAGGTGGCACTTGTCATAAACTGTCACTCCACAGGCATACATTTTAATATACTGAGGATCGGATGGAACAAATTCATCCTTGCATCCAGTGAGTGTGTTGGTCAAACGCAAGCCCATATTCCAGTCTTGTCACGATTAAAGAAGATGTCATTGTAAAGAAGGCCTGTACTCAAGTGCAAGCCCTAATTTGGGGAACTACAGTGTTTCTCGTTTTATTTGGCTATTTCTGTAAGAGTATTGTAGTTTCCAAGGCAGGCCATATTCGCCATGGTCAAAAAATTCTCTAACACATTATGCTAAACCTTTGAACTGCCTTATAAGAGCCAGTGACTTTTCTATTTCTTCCCGATTATGAAGATAAATATGATGCATTTCACAAAGGGTATTGTCGGCTTTTATAGCAATTGACCCAGAAAGGACTGCACCAGCTCATCATAATTTTGGCCCAACAATGACCTCATCTGCTCCTCTGCAGCTTCTGTGGGTAAACTGCCGTTACGAAACAGCATCAAAAGGATCTTTAGCTTTCCCTCCAGTTCGCCACGCTGAAGTCCTTGCTCAAGTCCTCTTTTTAGGGCAGCTTCCACATTTTCAGCCACAATGGAGATCTGGGTTCTCATCATCATTTCCTGGCTTAAGGCTCTCTGGCGTAAGTCCTCATCTGTAACCAGTGCCTTTTTGGCTTCTTCAATGGCCATAACCAACTCCTTTTCATCCAAAAGCAGGGAGGGAATTTCCTTCGAATCTAAAATTTCCCTTCCATGCTTAAAAGCATAAACCCATTTTTTAATACGGCTTTTGAGATCTTTCTCGTTTAAGGCCGGAAGCTGCACAAAATGTAAGGCCAGCAAATTGGAACGGGGTTCTTTGGTGTGGCGGCAGCTCAAACCCCAGTGAGCATGAAGCCTTTGTTCATCCTCAGAAACATAAAAATCTGTGATGACCAAAGAGATGGTGGGCCTAAGTTGGGCAAAGGGTTCTGCCTGGTTTAACTGCCTGCTGTATAGCTTGGCCCAATAATACAGAATTCTGGCCACAAACCCAGGGTGATTGATAAGCTGCACCTCTACATGGATTTGTGTTCCGTGTCCGTCCACGGCAATGATATCCACCACCGCATCCCGATCCTGTAAATGCTCTCTGGACTGGATGGAATCAATAATCTCAAGCTGTTCAAAGACATCCTGACCTTCCAGCTCCAGTAAGGCATTGATTAGAGCCAGTAGCCAGCCCTTTCTTTCCCGGCTGGCAAAGACATGGCGAAAAATTACATTATTGGTTAAACCAATTTTGGGTAATTCTTCCTGCTCGGATTTTGATACTTTTTCTGGGCTCATGGGATCTATTATACCATAAGGACAAGTGACCACTCTTTGTGACAGATTGCTAAACAACCTCAAACAAAACTTCTACCTGCTTGCCCAGAAAACCAGCCCCAATCTTTAAAACCTTCTGGCAGCCCTGATTGATTAGCTCTTTAGCATATTGTCTGTCTTCAATCTGCTGCATGGCTTTTTGGGCACAGGCCAGAA
>JACFNL010000027.1 GCA_019454875.1 Candidatus Cloacimonadota bacterium
CCCCGCCCATAACCCCGTCTGAGATTATGGACCATTCGGTTGGTTCCTCTACATCGAACTGAAAAATGGATGACTTTAACATCAGAACTCCTACACAAGTTTGAAACAGCATCTGATTTTGCGGTATTGTATCGCAAAGGGATATTTTATAGATACAAAGAAAACTACTTGGTCGAAACTGTGTACTAATGATAATGTCGTCTTGTCGATTTTTTAAATATTTGTGGAGATGAACATGACATTCTTCAAAAGACTGATTTTTGTACTGCTAACCTTAAGTTTTACGCAAACTCTTTTGAGTAATAGCTACCAGATTTGCCTGGGGTATGCCACATCAGACCAGACTGTTTCCGAGCTTGTCGAAGCGATACATCCGGATCTATCAGGGTATACAGTATACAGTCTTGGGGCAGGTGGCTGGCATCACTACTGGGACAAAGGAGTTTTGAACCGTGTTAATTCTTCCTCACACAGACTCCGTTCCAAACCACTGGTTTCTTTAAAGAGGGGACAGGGTTACATTTTAAGAACAGACGCAGCCTGTGATGAGAGCAATTCAGGTTCATCCCAGAATTTGCAGTTTCTCAATGATGGCTGGATTCTATTCGGATTTGGAAACCCAAACACTATCTTTTTAAATGATTTGACAATCCTTGATAAAGAGGGAAAAACCAGTCCGAACCTAGTGCTTGAAGCCCTCGTATTTGTTAAGGAATCGGGACAGTGGATGCCAGTTTCAAAACGGGGAATTCTGCCTTATGAACCAGTACTCTTAAGGGCCCTTGCAGGAACCCAGATTCTTATCTCCCCATCCGAGGAAATCATATCACTAGCAGCAGCACCCCACCATTTTACACCCAGACAATCCATAAGCATGAGCGAGCTGGAATCTGAAGATGGTCCTCAAATTCTGGTAGAGGTGCATTCTTCCAATGATAAAACCATCACTGGATTGGAATGGCAGGTATCACTGGATGGAGTGATTGGTTCCTATCAGCCAGCAACCGGCTTTAGTCCATTTGTGTCCACCCTGCATCATAAATTGCTTCTACCCCGATTCACGGGCGATGCCTGGGTAAGAGTCAAAGCAATACGAAATGGAGACACAAATCTGGAATCAGAATGGCTTAAACTTCGTTCTAATCAAGCGGGCTGGAATCTTTCAAAGATGTTTGATCTGTTAAAAACTGGATCAAATCCCACTCTAAGCCTTTCCCTGGCATCTTTAGGTTCTGTTTCCGGCGTTCTGCCAGCGGGTTATCCCTCGGCTCGGATTCAGAATATCGAGCTTTCTTTATCGGGAGCAGATTTTTCTACCAGATCCTTTCAATTTTCTGGGGCGGAAACATCAGCCAGAATTCCAGTTCCATTTGGAAACGATAGAAAAATTGATTTGAGTTATTATGATGATTCAGGAGATCTCTTGCGCCGTGGAACCAAGGTTTTTCAGGCAACGCAGGCCAATGTCGCAATTACTCCTGAGCCAGTGCCAACGGGGTTGCCTCAGCCAGTTGCTTCCGTGGCAAGCATGGCGTTTTTGAGTACACAGCCAGTTTCATTTTCCTTAAGTGAGGCACTCACCAATGCCACTCTGGTGATCATGAAAGGGCTGTCAAATCCTAAATCTTTGCAAAGTACCCAGTCCTTGATTCGAGTCACTACCTATTCTGAGGATTTGACCCAAAGCACAACTTTTCAGATTTTTGTGGAAATGGCCGATGGACGCAGAGGCGGGACATTCAGTTACCACTATGTAAAAACAGAGATTCCCCAGGTAATAGCAGCAGTTAGCGGTCTTTTGCCTGAAACTGACAGTTATTTTTCTCAAAATGCCCAACTAGTCATTCACAGTGATATTCCCGGCTCCAGAATTTTTTATACCCAGGATGGAAGTATTCCCACAATTAATTCTCCCAATGGAATTTCCCCCTTAAGTCTTCAGGTATCCCAGTCCACGACCTTTCGCTATTTTGCCCAGTCTCCCTTTGGATATATGTCTTCCATTGAAACAAAGGAGTTAAAACGAACCATCATTCCAGAGCTTCAGGTTTTGTACTCCAACTCAAGAAGTGATGGCCGATTTTTAGATAGTTTGACTTTGACCTTTAGCAGTAATGACAACCTGGGATTTGTCAGGATTGCCAATCAGAATCGAAGTCTGCCACATACTTTGGTAGTTTCAGATACGGGCATTTTAGTTTATGAACCTGTTTCTTTAGAAGGCTTTTTGGGTTCGGCTATCAGTCTGAATCTTCAGAAAATCACAACCCCGTCTGTGCATTTTGAATTGTATCCCTACCATCCAGATAATACTTTTGTAGGCTCGGCCCTGGCCCAGTTTATGGGGCAAATTAATCACAGGCTTTATTATACGACCAACGGGGAGCTACCAACTCCTGGTAGTGCCAATGTATTGTTGCCTGTTACCTTCACCCTAACCGATTCTGTGATGTATCGATATTTTGCTGCAGATGAGTTTGGATTTGTCTCTCCGATTCAATCGGTATCTTTAAGCAGGGTAGAACCACCTTCCATTGTGCTTGAGACAATTCCTGAAAACGCATTGATTGAGGGGTTTGATGATTCTGTCATTGTCAAGATTCTTAATGTTGAACCTGGCCATACCATTCGTTATACCTTTGATCCAGTTTTGCCAGTGGAACAGTGGTTAGTGTTGGGGGGCAATCAGATTGCGGTTTATGATAGTACTGATCTTCGTTATCAGGTTCTTGATTCTGCCTCGAATGTGATTTTTGATCAGACCCTTGTTTTGGTCAAAAATGAGCCAATTTCTTTGGATCTTTATTCTGATACTGTGTTTGCCCAGGGCAATACCTTTAAATTTAATGTGCCATCAGCGGTTGCCCCAAACATTTTAGTTGAAGTAGATGGATCTCCCATCAGCTTTAGCAGTGAAAATCTTGGGAATTTGACAAGAATTACTGTCTCCGATTTGTCAACAGGATCAATTGTGAGAGTTGTGCAGCTGGATCAGGATGACAATGAAATCAAGTCCAGAACAGTTTCCGTAGTTCAACCAAAAATGAACAGCTTTTTTGAATCGGATCCTTTTGGACTAAGGCATGAGTATTACAACCAGTTTAGTCATGGGATGATTGCTACCGTTGCCTACGATCATGAATTGGGTGAAGTTTATTTTATGAGCAAGGGCCCGGGTCGGGTGATGCGCCTTGATAATCAAGGTGTATTACATTCTGTATATGAGCCGGCCTTCTACAGCGACTCGTTTTCCGGTGTTGTAGGTGCTCCCTTGGCTGTGTCTGGTGGCAAAGTATTTAGAATTTTGCCATCTCAACCAAATGGCACTCCTAATGTTCTGATTCAGTACGACAGGTTTTCTCAGGAGAAAATTGATTTAAGCAATGCTTCTTCGATTTGTACTGACTGTGTCAATTTGTCGGACATGATTTTTGGAGGAGAATCTTACCCACTTAACAAGGTTTCATTTGATGTGCCTTATATTGACTTATACACACAAACCAGTTCCATATACTCCATGCAAGTCGTGGGTGATCGCCTCTATTTTCTCTTAGATGGAATTCTTATGGAGGCTGATTTGCAGTTAAATACCCTGCAATCGGTAGCTGGTAACCTCGGACAGTATGTAGGGCCAGACAATGGTCTGTCAGAGTGGAACTCAATTGCTGATTTTGCCGTAACACTGGAACGGACTGCTACTGACAGTTTATTGTTAAGCACAATCACTTCCAATTTCCAGCTTGGATTTTACATGCTAAAAGCTGATGGTTTAGAAAGAGGATCTGTTACAACCCATTGGTTTATGGGACCTGAACTAGGAAGCTACGATCCAAATCAGTCAGTCTCTTTTGAGAATTTTCCTGTGGATCAGGTTAATGGGGTGAATGCCATTATGAGGAATAATGGTATTGAGATTTATCTCAAGCTAGGCCATGAACTGGTAAGAATTGATCCTCAGACTCAGACAATTGTACCTGTAGTCGGATTTAGTCTTTCCGGTTTTTCTGATCAGATTCCGGCCCGTTTGTCACAGATGCGAAGAATTGTAGGTGATGTATACAGTGCAAATGATCGTCTGGTAATAGGGTTTAAAAACCTTTCTTCTTATGAATATCCAGGCAGTAACTATGAATATTTTGGAATTGCGAACCCTTCCACGGATATCATTAACCCCTTGTTTCATTATTCTGGCCAAGGTGCATCCGGTTTGCTCAGGATTGATGACATGGTTTCCTTAAATGATGGTTCCATGCTTTTAGAGTACGATTACCCTTCATATCAGATGTATTTTAAAAGGCACGGGATTTCTGAGGTGTCGGACGATGATAGCCTTTTGAGGTCTCCCAATAAACTGTCAGGTCTTTATCCCGTAGAGTCCAGTAAACGGATGTATACAGTATCCTCTGCCTCCTATTATGGGGAATTTGGCAGATTTGTATTTGTAGATTGGCTTTCCAGTCAATCCTCTTATCTCAGCATGGGTCTAGCCGATCCTGGTGCTGATCCGATGTCGCTATATATGAATTTGCCCGGTTACATGTTTAACCATGAACCCATTCAGGGAATTGACTGGCTTGATGTGGCATATCGGAATCAGCTTGGTGTTTCTCAGATTCTCGTTCCTGCCAATCCCCATTTTTCAGCGTATTTTTCAGGGGAAGAAATCATCTATTATTTGTTAAGACAGGCTAGTGGAGATTATGTTTTATACAAAGCCTCACTTGCTAATCCTGAATTGCCTGTTGAAAAACTCCGCACCTATTTTAACGGGCAAATCCCCTTGGCCAACAATGAGACATATACATTGGATTTGCGGGCAGGTTTACGCACGGACGGGACATCATTGTTTGTAATTAATGAAGGCAGCCTGATTCAACTGGATCAGACCAACTGGTCGGCCAATTTGATTTTTAAGTCCTACGCAGATACGGACAATGAGTTCTTGGCGGGACCGAGTCGGCAACTGGAAGTTCAATTCATCAAAAAGGTTGGTGATAAGGTATATATCCTTGGTAGTTTGCCTTCCGGGTCCAGGAACCTGATTTTATGGGATGATGGTCAGTTTGTGCCCATTATGCCCGTAGGTTTCCAGATTGGTGATGAACATCTTTATCCTCATGTCCCACTAATAGCACACACAAATTTTCATGGAAGGCTTACTGGTTCTTTTCCATTCCAAACCCCTAATGCTCAAATTTTTGACTGGAGAGGAGCACTTCTGGTTCTGGGTTCAGACAATTATTCAAGTGCAGGGTTTATTCTTGATTTAGATGGTGGGGATGGCCCGGATATTCCAGTCATCGATAATGTTGTGCGCAATGGGAATTTAGTGACTGCCAGCCGAAGCGAGTCGGATAATGACCTTTTGGGTTATGCGGCATCAACTGAGATTTCATACAACAGCACCCAGGTCACATTTTTTGAAGAAACAGGCACTGCAAGCTACAGTGGCACTCTGTTTGAAGGTCTGGTAGCTATAGATTCCTTAGGTCGCCGTTCTACTCCATCTTTTGCAGGTGCTTCCATAAATTTTGATTTTGTGGCTGACCTTAGCTCTTACCTTAGTTTATCGGGTCCCTTGAGTATACCCTCGGGTTTTTCATCTGTGATTGATGAGAATATGTATTCTATTCCGCTGTATTTACCGAGTTTCACCTATCGGGTGCATTTAAGATCAGTGGATGCTTATGGAAATGAGCTGGCACACAATGTACTTGAAACGGATTCCAGAATTTCTCATTATCATGAGATTCAGTATTTTTGGACTAGTGATTTGATAGTTCCGGGAGCAGTAAAGATTGTAGCCTCTGTGGATAGTTTTTCCGGTACTTTCTCTGCGGTTGAGTTTGACCTGGTGCAGCCATACTGGCTGGGAGTAATGGGGCTTGAGGGCGCAGGCTTACCTGCAAGTATGTCCAATCTTGCAGAATTTTCCAAGATTAAGACCATTGGTTCCCATGTATTTTTGGTTCCTTCTGTGACTCAGGGCTATGATACCGTGTATCCCATCTCCAGCTTGTTTGTAATGGACGAATCAGAAACTATCAACGAGATTCGTATTAAGCGGGTGGATCTTGAAACTCCAGCCTACATTGGTCCTCTGGATGTCACTGTCGGAAACGATGGTCATTTGTATATTTTGCACACAGACAGTAGTGCGACCATTGTTTTACGGTCCATTGAATCATGGAATGCACAGATGAAAACCGTAAATGTGGAGCTTTTGGTTGCCTTACCTGTGGTTGCATCCTTTATGGATTCGCTGGATGATTATATCATTTTGCCAGGCATCAGTTTGGATGTGGACAGCTATTTGGAAACCGTGGTAGTCCGAGTTAAGACGGGTTTTTCGAGTTTTCCTCCCATCGGCCTTCGTCGACTTGAAGTAAGTCCAGATGTTTATATGACAGGTCAGCAGATTACTTCCTTAGATAAGGTAGACAACCAATTGTACATGGGTCTTAGGGATAGCACTAATGCGGATTTGGTAGTGTTAGGCTTAAGCTCGCCAACTACAAGTGCTATGGATGTTTCATTTGTACTTGAAAACCCTACCTCAAGTAGAGGTTCTTTAGATTCCGAAATTGTGAGTTCTGGTAACTGGCAGCAGTTTGCTTCTTTAGGTAGTGTTTTATCCATTGTGCCAGTTAGTGCAACCCATGCCATGTTTGTAGTTAATGCCAGTCCAGTAAACTCTCCCAATGTGTTTCTGGCTGATATTAGCGGGGCAAATCCGTTAGAGACTCCCTTAGTCAAGGCCTTTGAACATGAAATTCTGAGTCCTCCCTTCACGAGATTTCAACCTGGAAACTTGTCAAAGTTAAGTGCACTTACCAAACGCAATGGTGTGTTTTACGGAATCAATGATTCAGGTCAGTTGATTCGAATTGAAGGGGAACAGGCTAAAGTACTGACACCTGTATCCAGAACACAACTCAAGGCGACTACTGACAACAGTCTGGAGTTGCAGGCCGCTCATTTTCAGGACAATATTTCGAGACTGATTGGGGTTCCTGATACCAGCTGGTCAGGAAATCATAATCCTCCCAGCAATCACTGGTTCGTGTTATCAGAGAATGGCGAGATCTATTACTGGCAGGTTCAGACAGGATTTATGATGCCACTTGAACATGGTTTTCGGTTTTTAGATATGAAACTGGATGCCCAGAATGAGGATAAGGTATTTGCACTAGATGAGCTTGGGGTACTGTACGAGTTAACCGTGGAGACAGATCCTTTGATGATTAAGACTGAGGAAGTGTTAAGGCTTAATCCTTTACTTTCTGGATCTACCATGCGTTTTGAATACGCACAGGCAGCCGATATCCTGTTTTATTCTGTGAATGGCACCCTGTATCGTAGGGATAACGGTCAGGAAACGGTTTTTGCAGAAACGAATGAGGACCAGTTTCATTTTGACGAGATTTTTATGACAAACCCATCTGGCAATGAGATTATTGCTTCTGTCAGACGCGGATTTGGTGCCTTTAGCTTCTACACCTTGGAAGCAATTTATGCAAGTTCCATGAGTCGTATGCGTTTTAGCAACCACAAAATTATTTTTCATCGTCATCAGGGCAAAGCGTTAGGAGTTATAGAATTTGTCTACGGTGACCACCTTGATTCCAACAGCTTGAAACCAGTGGGAACGGATGTTGATTTGTCTGGTGGCATGATGTCTTCCGACATGCCTGCTTCTACAATCTTTTTCACAAAAAATCAGGCTGGTGTTACCCTGGCCGGTGTTTCAAGACCGGAATCAGGGCGAATGTCTGTTGTTCAGAGGTTCAGTCACAGACCATTGGGTATGGGTATGCCCGAGGTTATTGACATGACCCTGACAAAAAGTGGGGTACCGGACATTTTGCAGACCGGCGATCAGTTTACAGCCAGAATACGGTTGCAGAACTGTATGGGGCTTTGTCAGCCAGTAGCAACTCTGTTTCAGCATCCGTTGCACTTCCGATCGTTACCAAATCATGAGTTTGAGGCTCATTTTGTGGCTGGCCCCCGGGAAGCGTTTTATAATGGTGTGACTCTTAATAATATTCATATTCTCTCTGAGCATGGAGTACATCGCTCCTTTGTAAGTTCGGAAATTTCATTCAGTTCCAATGAGATTGAAAGCGCAGCACCTGTGAGTGTTGGCATAGTGTCAGCTGGATCTTTAACTAGTTCCACGCCACAGTCTGTAGTGCTTGCCTTTAAGAATAGAACAGACATTGGTTTGAGCGGCACCCATATGCAATTGTTTAGAGATGGTGGGAAGGCATGGCAGGGTTTTGTTTCCCTAAACCCCGGTATTTCTTCATCGGGGATTGAGACAAGGTCTGTTACATTGAATTCTCAATCGATAGCCGAATACCCCATCACCTCCAATGAACCTTTAATTTTTAGCCTCGGTAGTTCTAGTTTTGGAGGGCCTCCCGTTCCCATGGAAATCAAGGGTGCTGGTCAGCTTGCAGTATTTTCAATGAATCTTACTTCAGGGGTGACCCTGAATTTATCTGGTCTGGGGCTACCCGAGTTTGTGGGAGATTTGGCCCTGGAAAACTGTGGCCCAAACACCCAGATTTTTCTTCCTAATGAATATTATATGGACTCTGTTCCTGTGATAACTGGAAAAATTCTGGAGGTTGATGCAAATTTTAGTGGACAGTGCAGGGTGGGCCTGAATAGTCACGACCCATCAAAAAGATCGGTACTGTTCAAATTCAACAAGTCTGAGTCGGGATTTGTGATGCCAAGGATTCGTGTCAGTGCTGGTACATTCACTATGGGAGCACCGGCTGGGGCTGAATTTCAAAACAGTGATGAAGCCTTAAGGCAGGTTACATTGACCAAAGATTTTTTTTTGGGAACCTATGAAGTCACTCAGGCTGAGTGGCTTATGGTTATGGGCTCATGGCCTGATATCTCTCCATCACTGGCAGGAGATAACTATCCAGCAATCAATGTTTCCTGGGTTGATATCAATCAGGTAGGTGGATTTCTGGATCAACTCAATACTATGGTTGGATGTGATATTTCCTCATTGCCTACAGATTTGAACACCCGTTACCAGCCTGATAATCTAGGAGCGGGATGTTATCGATTGCCGACAGCGGCTGAGTGGGAATATGCGGCTAAGGCAGGCACTAGTACACTATGGAGTTTTGGAGATGACGGATTAGATGGTGACCCTTATGTGTGGCATAGTGGAAACTCCTCCGGCTCTTACCAGGAAGTGGGCGGAAAACAGCCTAATCCCTGGGGATTTTACGATATGCATGGCAATGTAGCAGAATTTGTCTTTGACAGAAGCGGTCTGCATACAACAAATCCGAGAACAGATCCTTTTGGACCTGATCAGTTTGTTGGTCCAAATCCTGAGCATAGAGGGGGAGCGTACAATCAGACAATTGGATTCACCCGTTCGGCTAAACCTGGTAATGGTGGGGAGAGTAATCGTCAGAACAATTTGGGATTTAGGCTTGTCTACACTGTTGAGTAGTCTTAGCCTTCTGCAACAAACAGGGACTCTTCAATTGGTTTGATTTCGTGCAGGTACTGAACCCTGGACTGTACTTCCTGATCCATGAGAATTTTGTATTTGAGATTGGGAGCGACTGATTCATCTATTGAGTCCAGATTGGCTACAAGACAGGGCGTACGGTAAAGACTATCACCGAGGCACACAAATGTGGTTTGTTGCGTAGATATTCTACATACCATTTTTACATGCTCGGGAAGCAGGTGTGCCAGATCCAGAGCCGCTAAAAAGCTGTCGACCTGGGGCCTTGCACTCAAGGAGTATGGGATAGCCATAAGAAACTTGAGGCAGATGTCTTCTGAGTACAGTAGGGGATATCGTGCACATATTTTTTTCAGATGAGAGCGGGGATCAAAATTTAAGTCCTGGCTGATAAACTGAAGCTGAATTGATACCGATTGTTCCATCTTTTGGGGTATTGAGTGACTTCCCTGACTCAAGTAAGTTTGTGATGCAGGACTAAGGTAGGGGAGTGCCTTTAGTTTTTCCAAAATGGTTTGCCTTAGAAGCAGAAGTTTTTGCGTAAGGCTGTTTTTGAAATTAGTATCCTTTTTTAGTTCCTCTGATTTGTAGAACTTCAAATCAAGAACCATTTCTTTGAGATTTTTCAAAACCAGTAGTAATGCGGATTTGAATTGCAGGAGCTGCCATACAACAAAAACCAGGGCCAGAAACATCAAAAGCATAGGTGTGCGAAGATAAATATTGTGCTGATTATGGATGTTCTGAACCGAACTCAAAACCAGAAACTTGCGATCCGTTGGAAATTCAAAACCCCAAAAAGTACTCAGCCATAATCCCAGATAGTTCCATTCCAGCCACAGAGATTCACGGACTCCATGCAGGTTAATGAGATTTTCTACTTCATATTGTGGGATTTCATTTTGTGTAAATTCTTCGGGCGGCCTGGAGGCTGCATCAAAAACCATCATCAGGCTTTTGATGTCCATATTTTGGCTTTTCATCTGTTTCAGAACTGTAGGTAACTGAGACCCAAACCACTGGTTGGCAATATCCTTTTGGGAATAGCAGAAAGATTCGGCATGAACTGGTTGTAGGGACAGGGTTTTTGAGCTGCAAAACAGGGTATCCTCCTGCCAGCTAACCAGGATTAGATCGTTGGCAAAGGGATTATTTAAAGCCTGGTCCACCATTTTTCTGTAGTTGTGACTGCCTCGGCTCAAATTTCTGGCAAGATTACGGGCTAATGGGGCAACAGGGGTTTTATCGTGACGATTGGAACCTAAAATGGATAGCAGCAGTACCTTAAGCACAGGGTCATTCACATTCTCAAAGTGAGCCTGGTCGTTGTCTAAGCGACAGCGATAAACAGGCAGGTTTGTAGTTGTTTGATCCAGTGAGGAGAGATGATTTACATAGTCATCGATATTCTGTTTAAGAATCGAGCTAATATTTAAAACGGTCTGGGAACGAAGATACCCCTGATGATTCAGATGATATGGCTCAAGCCAGATCCAAAGAAGAATCATGGATATCAAAATTGGAAGAGATGTATATAAAAGATAACGAAACTCAAAACGGGTAGCCAATATCAGATAACCGCCCTTGCGATAGAGCCAGATACCGGGAAGCAGAAGACAAAGTATCAAATGGGGCCTGATGCTTAGATGTTCATAAAATGTTTCAGGCTGTCTTGAGTAGACAATGCCGGGACTCACTTCGGAGTAGACTTTTTTAGCCTGTCCCCATATAAAGGCATCCTCAAAACCAAGAGACAGGTTTTTATGCCCTCCAATAAACATCTGCATGGCTTCCTGCTTCAGATTTTCCGGTTGCAGAGGATCCAGATGCACCACATAAAGGACATTCCAGTCACCCAGTGAAAAATACCAGCGCAAAAGGAAGTTGCCTTTTTTGAATATCATTTGAAAACGGTTGGCAGTAGCTAAAAACTCTTCATAAGTTATGGGAAAACTGTAAAGAGATTTTGCCCTTTGCACAAACAGATCCCCTCCGGTTCTCATACTTAGAAATAAAAGCCTGGCCCAGTCCTTGCCAAAATACTCCTCAAAGTTTTGGCCAAAATGGTGGGTGAGGCGACCTTTGCGGGAGACAAACAACCCTGTTGCCCCGATCATGGGGAGTTTTGGAAAATCCGTTGGTGCCAGAGTTTCTGAGGTGGCAAGAATGGACCGTAGTCTGGAGAGAAAGGGATGGGAAACAATCTCGGCTAGACGGATGGTTCTTTCATCATTTACAAACGAGGACTGCTTTTCACCAATCAGCCCTAAAAAATTGACCTTATGATTCAAAATTCGTTCAAATTCAGCTTGAGCCACCTGTTTTTGGCGTTGTACAGAGGTAAGCCAGCTAATCGAGCACAGGGCAAACCAAAGAAGCATAAGACAAATCACGAAGATAAGCTGCAATCCATAATATCCCTGAAAAAACTTTAGTATTCTCAAGGTTTGACCTCCGCGATATGAGGCGGGAATCCAGGTCTTGGGGGCAGGAGACGAACCGTTACGGGTCTGGTTTTAAAGGCAGGTGGTAACACTAGTACAATCTGCTTGTTACTGGTGAAGATCAGGGTCTTGTGATTCAGATGCAAAATGGCGGCATCGGATAACTGGCTTAAAATTTCGGGAGCATGATCTAGCATATTGCCGGATACTTCGGTTGCGTCCAGAACCTGGTTCTGATGGGCAAGAATCGTTTTTAAGGTCTGATTGTTTGGCTCCTTGTGCAGGTTCCACCAGGAGTTAATCTCTAGCATTGTTTTAGAATGAAACTGTTCTGTAGCCAAAGATTCTGCCCGTTCGATGAGAAACTGATTAAAGAGCTGGGCAATTTCTGAGACCTGATCACGGCCTGTTCGTGTTAGGGGTAGAGGTTGTTTATCTTCTATGAGCTCGTCAATTGCCTTATGGATGTGTCTTAATGGTTTTCCTAAACTGTAACCCATCAATAGGGACATGGGTAGTGGAGCAATTATCAAGGCAAGGCCTATCAGATAGAGGGTGTTTTCGGATTCTATCTGTTTTTGTAACAGTTCATCTGCTGAAATTTCCATCAATAGATGGGTTTTTTCTAAAAGACCGGCAATGGGCTTAATGCCATAAACCCTAAGACCGCTTCTGCCTAGGCAAACAAATTTATCCGGCAGGGATTTAAAAACCTGATTTTTATTGTCATTTAGATTAAGAAGGTGGGTTTGGGCAGGTAGGCGATATGGTCTTTGTTTTGCTCTTTCTGCAAACTTTTTTAGTTGTAACTTTACGGAAAGATCGGTTTTTTCCTCTGTGACTAATCCAATCATGAACCAGAAGCCGTTTTTTTCAAGATCAATATAGGTCCAAAATGCTTTAACATCTTTGGAAGATTCAAAGAGCCTCAAGGAACTGGCGTTAAACAGACGGTTAGGGTTGTTAAGAAACAAATCCAGAAACTGGATCCCATGAAATGAGTCTCTTAACATATCTTTGGCCATACTCAGGGTCTGGTACACGGAGTTGGAACTGTCTTCCTGGGCTTCCCGAACCTTTAATCTGACAATGCTTTGCAGGGTAGGTAGCAGCATGAGGCTGTTTTCATGCATAAGTTCCGAAGTCAGATTGATTAACTGACTCCCATTGCTTAATACTGCCTTTACCTGTGAGGTGTCGCTCCAACGGCGAAACCACTGGCTTAACTCGTCTTTGGCATCAGTTGGAATCAAAAGAAGTTCAGCTTTGCCTTTTTCTACAAACTGTTTTAACTCCAGGGAAAAACCTTCTTCTAGCTGATCGGAGAGCCGGTGTACTTCCTTAAAGTCAGACTCAAGTTCTACAAGTTCTTGCACAAGCCCTGTTTCTACACCTTTGTGGATAGAATAAAATCCTGCCCCATAGAGTAAAATTCCGGATGGAACTAAGAGAAAAGACAATTGTTTAAGAATTGGTCCATATAGGTCATTGTCTTTCAGATAGCGATAAAACAGAAAAAGACCAAAGAGACAGGACATACAAAGAAATAGGCCCCATACACTCCTACCCAAAGAGTGAATCAGGCTAGGAATCATTTGGATGGCATCCTGTTCAATCAGCCCAAACTGAATTTCATCGGCTAAAAGACTAGGACTCATTAAAATCAGATTCCCATCAGGGTTTAGTTTCCAGTGATTCCAGCTCCTTGCGCAATGCCCCGAATTCCCCATTTTTCTTGCGAAAATCATTGGAAAGTTCAATGATCAATCTGAGTTCCAGCTTTGCGAGGATGGCTGCCGCCGAGTTTTGCAATCTTCGAAAATCCAGGGTGTTGATCCATAACAAATCCAGTTTATCCATGGCCCTGGCATTGTACCGTCTGGCTGCGGCCTCACCAAACAGGGTATTTTCACCCTCAAAATCCCCTGGATACAGGGTGTCTATGTTTAGATGTTCCTTAGCGTCCCCAATGGAATCATAAAGCTCCATACGGCCTGAAAGTATTAGGATGATCCCGGCCTGAATTCTACCCTTCTCAAAAACCACAGAACCTGCTGTAAAGCGTTTGATACTGGAAAACTGTAGCAGTTTTTTCAGCTCAAGCAGATCCAGATCCACAAACAGATTAAATTTATGAAGATCGTTAACCAGCATTTTAGGCACTCTTTGTTTTTAATTCTGCAATTTTTTCGCTGGCTTCCCGTATATCCAGTTTTAGTTTCTTGTGTCTTACAGACAGGGCCATAACCATTCGTAACAACAGTTTTGAAAGAATTTTGGGGCCTGAACTTTGTAATCTGCGAAAGTCAAGAGTAGATATCCAGACAGCAGTCACCCGTTCAAAAGCCAGAGCCGATGCAGTTCGTTTCTGGGTTCCGTCGCCAAACAGAGACATCTCCCCCATAAACTCACCAGCCTTTAATTTTGCCAGGGAAATTTTATTTCCACCTGGTTCAATAAAGATTTCAATGACACCCTTCAGAATAAGAAACAAACCGGATCCAGGATCTCCCTGTCTGAAAATGATCTCATCCTGAGCAAATTGTTTCACCTGGGCAAACTGCAAAAATTTCTTTACTTCAATTTCTTCCAGGTCCTTGAAGATGTCAAAGTTCTTGATCTCTTCAATCAGCATTACATCACCAGGTTTCCGTCAAAGGATTAAATTTGGTTACTTCCAGGAGTGCCCCATTTACAATGGAAATGGTTTCTCCGGTCTGTAATATCACAGACTTTTCTCCCCGTTCAAAGCGCACAGCCCCGGCAGAAACCCTTATGTCGGCCCCATTAGGCTTACGAATTACCTTAAAGAGGGAAGGTCTTGCATAAACGGTACCGTCAAGAACCTTGATTTCGAGTAAACCATCCGAGCCTCTGGAATCAAAAACCACATCCCCGGCCTCGACAAACAGATTTGATTTACTGCCTTGATTCTGATTAAAAATTTCCATTCCTGTCAGAAAAAGTTCACTCTGTCCCAAAAGTCTGATGATGACACGATCAAATGTTTCCAGATTCAGAGTGGAGTTGGCTTGTGTACGGAATTGATGTTTTATGAAGCGCTGTGTACCCGGTTTTACAGGAGTCCAGTCCACTGTGGCATCTTCGCGTTCCTGAGCTGTTCCGGTAAAGCTGACCATGGATATAAACATTTTGGATCGGGCATCTTCGTCTTTTTCGCGCTGGGACATGATAACCATCACAGAGCCAAGGCTAACAAATAAAAACAGGGTTAGAAAAATGCCGGCAATAGTAAAATTGGAACGAGCTGCAGTCTTTTCTGTAAACTGCTCCTGCTCCGCCTGCCTTTTTTTGATACGGCGGCGACGCTGTCGTTCCTTATAATCTACAAACTCTAATTCCTGCCACTTTTTTGCCACGACACTACCGTATCGTCAATGCCTCACGGTGTATTGACGGTTACCCCTACATTTGCCTGAAATGTTTTACGAATCACTGCGTTTCCCATCCAGGGGGCTACACATACAATATCAAGCTCCACAGTTCTGGAGCGGTCATTATCCTTGGCATAAACTTTAACTGCAAGTGTAGCAACACCAGAAGCCAATCTTTTTTTTCCGATCAGGCCTCTTTGTTCCGGGGTCATATTGCCACCGGCTGCCGTCTGATAGCTAGGATTGTAGTTTCCTTCCCCCTGTAACACATTGGTGGGATTCATTACCCCCGTGTAGGAATATCTGGTTTCCAGAAAGAGTTCTGAATAGAACCCATAGGACTGTGTATTGGCTGAAAGAACCCTCTTGGTTCCTTCCAGGTAAAGCTCATGAGTTCCACACAGGGGATTGTTTGGTGCGCCTTCAAATCCGGGGACATCCCTGTAGCCAGGATCACAGGTAACCCACTCCATGATAGATATTTTGTTGCCAGTCGCTTCGGATAAACCCGTTTTTGTACCGGAACCAAAAAACTGAAGTGTCTGGGCTGCTCCCGAATCGATTTGGGGATCCCCATCGGCTAAATTGATGGTGGCTGTGGAATAAGCTTCACTGGCGTTTAAATTTCCCGTTTTGACTTCTACAAAAAACTGGGGGCGTTTGTCCCTTACCGTACCTTGAAAGGTGTTAAGAGTAGGATAAGAAGCTTCGCGTAAAAGTTTATTGATCCGTACTGAGGCTGCATCCAGACTCTGCTGGGTCTGGTTTCTCCATAAGGATTCATTAAACTGTCTTGAACCCCCCAAAAACAATTGACCGATAAACAGGCCTAAAAATGCCAGAATACCTGAAACAATCAGGATTTCTACCAGAGTGAATCCCAGACGGCCCTCATACCTTATAAAATTTGGCATCAGTCGTCTCCCCGTCGTACCTCATAAACTCCGGTTACTACTTCTCCTCGTTTGGCTGAGGCAAGAGTGGAATCAAATTCCTGCCCGAAATTAAATTTTTCCTGGTTTGAGACCTGCATATCTACCATTTCATCAAATCCGGAGCCAGCCTGGGAAGTGGAGTATCTTAAATAGACCCGGGTCAGATTTTTAGCCCCGGAAGATGCTCCAGCTGTTACAGGGGAAATCATATCATCTCGTTTCACATATCCACGGGTAGAAATCATAACGGATTCTGTGGTGTAGCTCATTGCCCCCTG
The DNA here is from genome assembly GCA_019454875.1 of Candidatus Cloacimonadota bacterium. Taxonomy (GTDB): domain Bacteria; phylum Muiribacteriota; class UBA6191; order UBA6191; family UBA6191; genus UBA6191. Next base: position 16,567 of record JACFNL010000027.1, read on the forward strand.
AGAACCAAAAACAAAGATTCTTTCCAGAATATAGTCCCCTGAAAATGGATCGCGCCAATTCGGTCCCATTGCCAGATCGTTGTGAGCCGTAGAATTGATGTGTACTACCTTCTGGAAGCCGTTTTCAGGATAGCTGGTACGAATGTCCTTGATGAAGCGGTTAAGATGGGTGGCCATCGGCCCGTCAAATCTTAGATCCTGAGGAGTGAGATTCCATTGCCCTGTACGGGATACTACGGGAGGGGGTGGATTGGCTCCGGTTTGAGGGCAGCCTGTCACTGTAACAGTGCCTGTAAAAAACATGGGCCCTGGATTGGTATCCATATCCAGACAGCGGGTAAAATCATAATAGGGATTTTTGCCGATTGCGTAGGCGACCGCATCGTAGAACTGGGTTGGCAAAGAGCGTATTTTTGCCAGGGCATGCTGTTGCCCACCCTTGGCAACAAACAGGGATTGTAGTCTCTCGCGCATCTCAAAAACCCGTTCTTTGGATTCTCCACCAGTCTGCATCATGATGATGGCAAAGGCCATCAGGGTCATACCGATCATGATGACAACCAGAACACTAAAACCCTTTTGCTTGTTGATTGGGGATGGTCTCATTTATCCCTCGCAAGGTTGGCCTTAAACGATACAAGCCAGAATTCCTGGTCTTCTCTGGCAGCTCCTGCACCGCCAAGCCCTCGAGGGCTCCACTTGATTCCTAGTACAATTTTCATCAAGGCCCCATCGTCCTGACCGTCACCATCAGCATCATGTCTGTGGTGGGTCGGTTTGTCGTCATAACGGGGCTGGTAGGGTCGATCCAGAAGAATCTCATCCAGAATTTCATCGGCGGCATTTTCCCTGGCACGGTTGTTGGGAGCAGAATGTCCATCAGTAAAAGCCGTGGTTCCAGGAGAGGGGAAGCCAAAACGATAGTTTGGCCCCATTGGGTCTGAGGCATTGTTGCTGTAATGTTTGCCTGCACTTGCTCCCGAGAGCTGTTTGTAGGGATTGATTGGTCTGACATTGGTAACTCGGCATCCGGTACTGTCAGCTGCTAGTCCACTCAGAGATGCAGAAAAATCCAGGGCACAGTCATTTTGGGCATCAAACCAGGGATTGGGGTAGTAGGAAAAGGTCAGCTCCCCTCCGGGATTGGCATTTCGTTTTAGTCTGATAGTCCGGCTGCCACCCCCAGGAGAAAGAGATGTATCGGGATTGGTAGCCCCGTTTTCTTTATAAACTCCGGCATAAAAAAGAATTTTATAGTCTGTGCCTCTGCGAGAAATAATCCTGTCCCCATCCGCATCGGTTTTGTAGGTTCCACCATTGCCTCCTAGCACTGATTTTAAATCAAAGGACGCAAAGTTAAGACTGCCACGGGAATCCAGAAACTCGGCCTGGGTACGACCGGAAAGGGTGGCTGTCCCACCTCCATAGCCTTGTTCATCAATCGCTAGAAAGGGAACATCTTCAGAAATTAATCTTTCCATGATGTTGTTAGCCATGTCCATAGCCACTACCCAGGATTCGGAGAATTCGTTGGACCGGTTGTTCATACTGAACAGGCCCATAACAGGTAAAAGAAAAGTCACCAGAATCGAGATTCCGACCATGATTTCCACAAGGGTCATGCCGATTCTGGTAACTTTTTTCATAGTAGCTCCACCGCCAGGGCAGCTAGTTGACTCCGCTCCGATTTCACAAAGTTTGTGTGGGCAAATATACTCTGTCCCTTAAAGCGTTCTACCACATAAGTAAGACCATTGCTTGAAGGATCAAGGTATGGATTATCAATCTGATAAGGATCCCCGGTGAGGATAACCTTGGTATTGGTTCCGGCCCGGGAGATGATGGTTTTCACTTCATGCGGGGTCAGGTTCTGGGCCTCATCCACAATCAGCCACTGATTGGCCAAAGAACGGCCACGGATGTAGGTAATTGCCTCCATTGCGATTTTGTCATTTTTCATCAAAAACTCAACATATTCACTAGGAGTACTTTCGGTGATGTAGTTATCGGTAATAAAGGAGAGATTATCAAAAATTGGCTGCATCCAGTGGCTGAGCTTTTCTTCCTTGCTTCCAGGCAGATAACCAATGTCTCGGCCTAGTGGCATAATGGGGCGAGATACCAGCATTCGTTTATACCGTAGATCATCCACAGCCTTTTTTAAACCTGCTGCTAATGCCAGAAGTGTTTTTCCAGTACCGGCTTTTCCCACGAGAGTTACAAGCTGAATCCGATCATCAAGAAGAGCATCTAAAGCAAATTCCTGCTGTTGATTCATGGCGGATATACCCCAGGGATTTTCTCCCTGATTGGATAAGCCTAAAATGGTTGAAGTCGGTTTATCATATCGTCCTAAAAGTTCCTCGGAAGCATTTTTCATCTTCAGAATGACATATTCATTATGAAACAGGGACGGATCCAAAAACTGTACTGTGCCATTGGAGGCAAAATCAGCATAAACATCAGGGGATACATAAACTTCTTTCCATCCCTGATAAAATTCATCAAAATTGATTTTTTCTGACTCAAAGTCCTCGGCCAGAAGCTGTAAGGCATCACCCTTGATTCGGGCATTGATATCCTTGCTGACAAAAACGACCTGCATTTTTTTCTGATTTTTGATTTGCAGAAATTTGGCACAGGCTAATATCTGATTGTCTGTGATATCCATATTCATGTGATGGGGAAGATGATTTTCAAATTCCGTCAGAACCTGAATATTGCCTCCCGCTTCAGTAGGTACACCTTTCATCAGACTGCCTTTGGCACGAAGATTATCCAGAATGCGGGCAACTTCGCGGGCATTTCGTCCTCTTTCGTTGGTTTCTTTCTTGAAGCGGTCAAGTTCTTCAATCACCTGGATTGGCAGCACAACATCATTATCCTTGAAGGCCATCAGACTTGTGGCACTATGTAGAAGTATATTAGTGTCAAGGACAAAAATCTTTTTCAGATTGGACTTTTCTTTTTTCTTGGGTAGGGTTGTATTTGCTTCAGTCATACTAATAGGTTACTCTTTACAAAAGACAAAAAGCAATTAGAATGGGCTGTCACATGAAAACTAAGAAAAAACCTGGTTCATTTTTAGCCGTACTCTTTATACTTTTAGTGTCCTGTGGCCACTGCTCTCTTGCTGGGACAGAGTCTTTGGATCAGGCCATTTTGAAGGTTCAGTCCTTAAATCTGGCTGGCCGGTATGAAGACGGGTTAAAACTCTTAAAGTCGGTAGAGGGGCGATTTATCCTCAGCTACAGGAAAGCCCAGTACTATATCTTAAGACAAAGGATTCTTCTTTTAGAGAATCGTCCCTATCAGGAAAAGATGATGCAGGAGGCCAAGGCCATGATCCGGCTTTTGGAAACAACTCCTGATAGCAGTTTTTTATCACATGGGCAGTCAGAGATGGATTTTTTTGTGTTAGGCCTGTCCCATTTAAAAAACAAACTGTCACTGATTCAGAAAACTTCCTATTCTTCCATGCTTTTGGCCTCACAGAGGGCCTTTAAAACCTGGGGCAATAAAAAGCATGAGTGCTATTGGACAGCCGTTTCGACAGCCAAACACAACGGTTCCATGGCTCAGACTCACTGGCAGTGGAAATCGGATCTGAGCTACCGAAGAAAGTCTTTGGCCAAAATTCCTGAGGCAATTGAAAAAGGTGTGTTAAAACCCGGTATGGTGGTATATGCCAACCGACGACCAGGTACAGATCCCAAATCCAGTAATCTCAGTAACAAACCACATTGGTTCACTTTTCTTGGCTACAATGAAAAGGGACAGCCCATGTTTTCGGATCAGTATTTTGTGGCGACGGATTTTTCCAAAATGAAAACCTGGATTGCTGGCAGACTGATTGATAGCTTCTACGACCCCTATGATCGCTGAGATCATGAACAGGCTCTAAGAATCCTGAATATTAGAAAAGGATCGGATATTCGCGTGGTTGTCTGTAGCCCCGCGATTCAATTTATCCATTGACCCTATGCAAACAGCCACCCATAATTATAATTGGTATTTGAGATTAAATATTTATGTATAAAATTACCTGCCTGTTCCTGTACGCCTTATTTGGCACTGCCTTCGTGTTTGCTGAACCGCCTAGTCATTCAGATATTGCTATTGTTCGTGAGTCAGTGCAGTCGGAACCACCTTCATCAAATATCACAGCTTCAGATTTTCAGATCATCATTCCCCCTGTTACAGAACAGTACACAATCGTATCCGAATCCGCTCTTTCCTCTGTTACCGAGGTTGCCAGAATATTACAAAATGCCTTGTTATCGGCTATCAGCACCCCATCAGAAACCCAGACCTCACAGCAACTGTACATCCTGCAATTGGTGGAAAGCACCCTGGGACAGTTGGTAGTTTCTGAGCCTTTACGGGAATTATTGTTCAGTCATACCCAAACTCTATTCAATCTCTTCAAAGATCAACCACCAAAATTGGAAAATCTTGCTCTGACTATGGTTCATGCCTTGTTTTTGGAAAATCTCTTTGGGGTTCAGACACTGCCAGAGCAGGATCTATTAAGAAATACAAAGGTTATACAAAACCAGCCTCTACTATTAGAAATTACGGCATTAAGACCACTGATGAATTCACAGCGTAGTTACCATCGACTACAGCTACTGGAAAAAGTGGACTCCATAGAAACCCAGATACGGGGAAGTTCTATACTTCGTGGAGAAATTGTCGCCCTGGTACTAGCATCTTTGAGAAGTTTGGGTCAGAGCAGACAACAAGCGGAGATTCAAGCAGGTAATTTTGTGACCAGACTCAGCTCATTCCCTGAATATGCTCCTAGAGCTAATCGTTCTTCTACCCAGTATATTCATCTGCCAGATCAAAAGCTCCAGCTTGTAAAAACAGCCACAGGAGCAAAAATTCGTCTGACCGGTAAAGTGGCATGGTGTGGGAAATTTTTTGGTGGTGGCCCATGCTGGCCCCACGACTGGTTACCCGTATACATTATTGCACGACATAGTACGGTAGACTCGTACCAGTATCACGATCTTTTTCGGGTACCATTAGCTTCAAAAATAGCTCCCGGGACTGAAATTGATATTCAATCGGAAGATATTTTTCAGCGATTCAAACAACAGTCTTCCGCCAAACCAGGCATATACAATATAACCGTCATGTTGGCTCATTTTTCTATCAGTTCTTCACAATATTTTTCCTACTATCCTAGCCTTACCACTGAATGGCAAGATGTGGAATACACGGAAGGTGGGCAAGAACCCCCATCTGGCATGACCGTAAGCTTGGATTCTTTGAGTGTAACTCAGGTTGAGGGAGCCCCGCCATCTGCCAAGTCGGATGTTATTTATCTCTCCAATAAAAAACCCGTCAAACTGGAGTCCAGACTGTCTCTGACAGAAAAATTTACCCAAAATGATCAGTATGAGTTTGAATTTTTAATGGAGATGGATGGCAACAAGCAGTCGCTTTTGAAACGAAGAGTTAATGCGGCCACCTTTTCTGGGAGTTCTGCCGCCAATATAGCCATGACTCTTTTGCCTCTGGAAATGGTTGGCTTTGAAGGTAAAGAGGGTAAGATTATTGCCAGTTTAAGAGCTATGGATCGTAGTAAATCAACAACCATTAACAAGTTGGTTAGGTATGGTCAATGGTTGGTTAAGGTATTGAGTTGTGATGAACCAAAAGCTGAGGTTGCCCCAACCAACGGGATTTTAAGTGACTATTACAATGTACAAAACTGTAATTTTGAGGTGGAGGGGGACTCTGATCCTGATGAATATTATATCCGTATTACGGAACATACACTATCTTTGAGATCGGATGGTGAGGATGTAGCTGCAGTGTTTCATAGAGGCTCACTGGCATTGAATAATGTCAGTCCAAAAGAGGAGCCACTTATTGATGGAATCACAAGCCCAGGAACTTGGACATCCAGTCTGAAAACGAAAGGAAAAAAGTTTTCCTTTCGTTTTGTTTCCCGACCAGTATATTTCCCGATTGATTTATCTGATGGGGAGCACTTTTATAAAACCCCGGTAGAACCTTTGGTAAAATTTCATATCAAACCAGTTAGCTCTATTCTTCAATTGTATACAACAGCACCAGTCTTATTATCAGATAGTGGAAATGCAGAAGCTACTTCCATGCAGTTTCCAATAAAACAACCTAGGGAAACCATCGTTTCTCATCAGGGAGTCTCCAATCCATTCTGGTTTGCCAAATCTATAGAACAGTTTCTTGAGCATTATAAACATATTCCTTATGTCAACCAGGTGCTTCGTCAACTGGATATCCACTATGGCATGGAAAAAAAAGTTCAAAGAGAAATTGTGAATAATCCTTATGTGGTGAAATTGTGGTATGCCCATATTTTGGATGATACTGCCTCAGTAGAACATCCGGCGGGTATATTTAAGCCGGGAGACTTGTCTGATCTGAGTGTGCCTGGAAAAGTTGTTGTTGAATCCTTTTATTCAATAACCCGCCGTAATGCGGAAGGCTCTGGGGTTTATCATGGAATTCCACAGGACATGACTTTTAAGTATAATCTGCTTGGAACTCTATTGCATGAGCTACGGCATGCCTACCAGCATGTACTGGCCCATACGGATCATACAAAGAATCTGGATAAGGATTATTTTGTACCTTGTGATGCTTTGGCAACCGGATTTTCAATTTATGGCTATGGAGAATGTAACAAGTTTCAAAATGGACTGACGATTCAGGGGATACGGAGTTTTAAAGAAATTGATCATGGATTTTTAATTGATCCTGTAAAGCTGCAAATCAGCAATCAAACGATTTCTCTGGGCTGTAATATCCTGCCTGGCCATGATTTTATTGAAGGAGTAAATAATAGTTTACCCGACAGTGCCCTGGGTTCTATGGCCCGTGAGGCCGATTCTCACTATTTTGAATGGTGGTTCACTAACAACCTGAATGACAAAACTCCTTTACCAATAAAGCCAACCACCTCTTTGCCTGCACCTCAGTTCTCGAATCTTCCCTCCGCCCCCACAAGTTCTCTGGTTATTTTCCCCAGTAATCCTCCCTTGCTGTGTCATCTCCCTGTGAACACATTTTATAAGGCAGAACAGGATTGGATAGAAAGTAAGGATCACACTGTGATCATTCCATTTCATAAAGTAGCCAATCAGTGTGTACTGGTAAATGGAAGTATTGCCAATAAGACAGAAAAAACTGTGCAGGTACAATTCCGTAGTGCTGCCGGGGAAGGTGCTGTAAGTAGCCCTATCAAGGAAATAAAACTTTCTTTTCTTGGTCTGGAAAAAATACCGGAGAATGTTCAGTCTTGTGATGGGGGGGTGAGTAATTTTCCTAAACCAGTTCTAATTGGAGACCCATCTGGCTCAACAGATTCTATGATAAGGGTAAAAGTTCAGAATTTTCCAAATTCGACTTCGCAGCCAGGTGTCAAGATCTGGATTCAAGTGAACAGTGTCAATGTCAGTTCTTCCTTTAACTATAATGGGAAATACCTGGATATTCCATTTAATCCCCAATACTCCTATTGCACCAAACCAGGTAGTGCAATGATCACGCAAACCAAAAAATCAATAGTCGCCAGATTTATGCATGCGGATTTTCCTAATACCGTGGGACTACCAGGGAGTCTTGAAATATCTCGAGTGGGTGTGGAAATTGCTCCAGCAGGCTACACTTGTTTTCAAAATCCTGTACCACAGCTTAAAGCACCAACAACAAATTTGAATACAAATGTGGTCCAGACAAAAACCTTTGATTTTGAGTTACTGAATCTGCCTTCTGCACAAGGGGCAATTACTAAGGTATCTAGCACTTCTCAAGCTGTGGGCGGAGTGGCTCAATCTGATACCAAGGAGGTTCGCGGCAGCAGGGTAACTATAAATTATAGAAAATTGTTTTCTCATTGCGCCTACCTGCAAAACCCACCATTATACGGTCATCAAAAACAAATTTCCTTACAGTATAAAGTACCTGGATTATCCCCGGGACCAACCACTAAATGGACTCAGAATTTTGAAGGATGGGACTATCATCCGGGGCCCTCCTACAGTTGCCACAGGGAGTGATTTTATGATTTTTTTTATACTCATATTTTTAAGTTCCCATGCCTACGCCTATGAAGATATGGAGAAGTGGCCTTTTTGCCAGGATCTTCTAAGCGAATATTCACCAGAGAAAATTCGGGATGATGTTATAACAGATATCAATTTAATGAATGATGTGGCATCCTTAGAATATACAGATAAAACTATTTGGGTAAAAGATACAATTTATCATCGTGCAGCAGTCAATAGGGTTTTGGCAATTGCTAAAATGCAGAGAACCCGTGCTGAACCTGCTAGGACATTGCAGGATATAGGACATCTCAAAGATCTCTATGTACAAGCTACTCTGTGTATTGCTGGCCTTACTGAGTTGTCAAATTTAATCGAATGGGTAGGGCAAAACTCTTCTTATTACTCGAGTTTATTATTGATCCATAAAGATGCTCTTGGCACTAGAACGGATTATCTTGATTATCTCTGGAGTATTCGCAATGAAACCTGGGACCTAAGTATTGGGCAGCGAGGTATTGTGGTGCGCCTAATGCAAGCAGGTTTAGAAGATAAAAAGTTTTTTGATTTTGTTTCTCCTGGAATCCGCAGTAGTTACATTCACTACATTCCCATGCTTGAGTTTTTTCAGAGAAGTACTGGGTTAAATCATGAGACTCTGAGACAGGCTTTAAGACATGAGGACTATTATGTATTTGAGTGGGCAGTAAAAAAGATTTCCTCCCAGCATATTACTGATCTTTATTCAGAGTTAGCGGATGCAATTAATCAGTTAATTCGTGTAACAGGTAGAACTGTACCGGATAAATCTGAAATGAGGAAAGGGAAATTGCGTTTGTTCACTCAATATAGATATTTACCTTTTGAGGATGAAGTTCTGGTCTATGAATATACCCCTCACCATCTTCATCCACCTCCTGCATGGAATCTCCATCCCATTCCCCCCGATCCCAAAATCAAGGAGGCGTACCAAACCAGAAAAAGTGATAAACTTTATTAACTTCCGTAGCGGTATCAAGGAAACTGTTCCCGGGTTCAGCGCACAGCAGCCACAGGGAGTGATTTTATGATTTTTTTTATGCTTATATTTTTTAGTTTCCCGGTCTACGCTTATGAAGATATGGAGAAATGGCCTTTTTGCCAGGATCTTTTAAGCGAATATTCACCAGAGAAAATTCGGGATGATATAAGCAGAGATATTAGTCTTCGTATGAGTGTTCCAGAATCCGAATACATTACAAGGACTATATGGCATACGGATCCTGGGTATCATACGGTTGCATTAAATCGGGCTAAAGACATCGTTAAATGGCCTGCAACGCCAGAAAGTGCGATGCAGCACCCTAGTCATATTGATGGCATTATAATTGAGTCTGTGTCCTGCATTGCGGAAATGGTTACTCTGTCTAATTTTCCTGCTTATTTTGAAGGCAGAGGATTTGATCGTATCGCGGTCAGATTGAACTTGATACAAAAGGATATCTTTAGCACTCGTACAGAGTATCTCGAATATCTTTGGAGCATTCGCAACGAGAACTGGAATTGGGGAACGAGTCATCGAGTTATCCCTGTACGCTTAATGCAAGCAGGCTTGGAAGACAAAAAGTTTTTTGATTTTGTTTCCCCACGAATCCGTAGTAGTTACCCTCACTACATTCCCATGCTGGAGTTTTTTCAGAGAAGTACCGGATTAAATCATGAGACTTTGAGGCAAGCATTAAAGCACGAGGACTATTTTGTGTTTGAGTGGGCAGTAAAAAAGATTTCATCTCAGCATATTACTGATCTTTATACAGAGTTAGCGGATGCAATTAATCAGTTAATTCGTGTAACAGGTAGAACTGTACCGGATAAATCTGAAATGAGGAAAGGGAAATTGCGTTTGTTCACTCAATATAGATATTTACCTTTTGAGGATGAAGTTCTGGTCTATGAATATACCCCTCACCATCTTCATCCACCTCCTGCATGGAATCTCCATCCCATTCCCCCCGATCCCAAAATCAAGGAGGAGTACAAAATTAGGAAGAGTGAGAAACTTTATTAGATCATGAACAGGCTCTAAGGTCTCATACTTCTTTGATATAAAAGTCCTGAATCTGAACTACTGTACAGGTCCAGCACTTCTGTACCAAGGGGTAAGAATCCTATGTCTTTTGCCAGTGTTTTGATGTTGCCTGGGGTTTCCAGCCAGGTTGTCCCCATATTTTGAGAATAATAGATGCCTTGATTGGTCATGGCGTAGATTCGTAATCCACCACTTCCTTCCAGAATCTGTAGTTTTTGGATAGAGGCATCAAGATTCTGGGTTATTAGGGTGAACGAAGGAGCGCCTGGGTAGTAGAGATATCCTTTTTCATTGATTACGGCAAAGATGGCTTGTGTGGTTTGGGTGGCGGCAATTAAAGAAGAAATAGATGCCTGAGTCACCATTAGGGCAAAATTCTGGGCATTATCCAAAGAGCGATACAACCCGGTACTGGTAGCTGCATAGACTTCAGAGTTCAAACTGGTTAATCCAGTGATGGTAGTAGCACCCAAGGCTGGTAATGCCGTTGTAAAACTAATCCCTCCATCTGTGGAACGAAAAAGCCCGTGTGTTTTTGTACCAACTAAAACCAGGTTGTTAATAGCTGGAGCAAAGTGAATCTGTACAACTTCAGTACTAGGAGTTTGCAAGGGCAGCGAGTGGCTGATGGTGGAACCACCCATCATGCCAATCGAAAATATTCCCTGGGTTGTTCCCAGATAAACTCTTTGAGAGGACTCTTTTAAAGCCAGACTCAAAAATTCTGTGGCCGGAGCCTCCATAGGAGTTAGGACAGAGGATGTGGGGAAATAGTGGTACAGGGAATCTGTCAGCATCAGTACCATGGAAGTTTGCAGGCTAAGGATTGAGTGAAGTTTTGGTTGAAACAGGGTGCTAACTGTTTGTGGGTTGGCAGAAAATGGTTGGGTTAAGTTGTATACAAGATTTTGCGAACCAACCAGAATAGGATTAGTGGTTCCGATATTTGCCCCTAGAGCTAAAATGGTGTCTGAGCCAAGGCTTTGGGTCTGATTCCAGCTAACACCGGCGGAATTGGAGGCGTACAGTGCTGAAGTTGAGGCGGCAAGAAACTCTCCACTTTGCAGCACTAAAAAATCCTGGATGGGGGATGTGACCGTAACCGATTGAAACACTGGTTTTACAAACTCGGTTTCATCGCCGAGATTGCTGGTAATCAACAAGGTTTTATCCTGTAAGATAAGTCCCATGTAATTTGGCTGGGATGGATGCAGGCGGATTTTAACCACATTGGTAGTGGTTGTGGTGGGAATGGAATTTCCCGAGGCTTTAAGATTCCAGGAGCCAAAAGAGCCCGTTTTATCGGTAAAAAATACCCCGCCTTTTGTGGCGACAAACACCTTTTGCTGGTTCACTGCTAAATCCACAATGTTGGTGTTATTGGCATCCAGGGTCAAGGGGCCAAATTCGTTCATGTTAAAAGGAAAATTTAAGCCAGAGTCTTCAGAACGATACAGATACTGGGTTGTACCGGCATAGGCTCTGACAGAACTATCTGGATCAAAGGCTACGGCCTGTACCTGCCGATTCTGGTGATTTGCCTTCGGAACCATAGACCAGGTTGTACCCCCGTCTGTGGATCGAAACAGACCAGTATCATAGGCGGCCAAAAGGATATTGGTGGAAGTTGGATGCTGAGCAAAGGACAGGAGACTGGTATTGGGAAGGCCTTTTTGTAAAGAGACATAGCTTAAAGGATTTAAGCTGATTTTCCCCAGTCCATTTCTGGAGTGAATAAAGTAGGTATCATTGCCTGGATAGGATGCAAAAACTTTTTGAATATTCAAATCTGTCACAGGAATCGTTAAGGAAGAAAGTTGAACTTCAGAAAAAGCAGTCCTAAGAACTTTAGCCGTGGTGAGTAATGAGGTATTTTGAGAGGGCTCTCTAAAAAAATACTCATAAACATGGGCCGATTCGGAGTTTAAACCAGTGCTGTATGTTGTTGAACCGGATGAGTTAGTTTGCCCAATGGCCAGAGAGTTCAGATAAACAGAGGTACTGGCCTGGCCAGTTACACTAAATTGAATCGTAGCGCTACTGGTGACAAACCAGGATGGAGTAAGCGAGGGCGGCTCTGGAATACTTCGATCGATGGTTTTGAACACTGCGGCTGTAGAGCGAAGAGGTGATGTATTTCCGGCTTCGTCTCTTAGACTAATGGAATCCAGACTATAAAAGCCAGCTTCATCGCTACCAGATTGTACTGTGTAATGTGTGCGAAAGGTAATCCCGTCTACCGAGGAGAAGTGTAAAATTTCACCTAAAAATGTTACCGGAACAAGGTTTCCCGAGGAGTATTTGATAACAGTTGCTCCCATTTCGGAGGCCTGGGAGATCAGTTCAAAAGTTACTCTTTGTCCAACCCCCACGGACTCTGGTTGTGGGTTAAGAAAGTTAAAGGAAGAAATAACCGGAGGATTGGCATCAATTCTGGAATACACATCGGTTGTGGATATAGATGTGCTGAGCCCGGCCGCATCAGTAGCCGTCAGACTTAATTGAAGGGGTGATGATTGGTCAGGATGGTTGGTGTCGATGGTGTAGGTGGCTTTCCAGATTGTTCCTGAGTCTGTGCTTATAAAGGACAGAGGTATGGAATTATAGGTAGCTGAGGTAAAAGATAGATTGGCCTCAGCCGTACTTAAGACCAAAGTAAATTGAATTGAGTCTCCAACCTTTAGAGATGTTGATAATATGGATGGTAGAGAACTAAGGCTCAGAGCCAGTGGTGGATTCACATTGATTGGCAATGTTACTCCACCCAAAAGAGCATTGGTTGAACCCGTATTGAGGGATTCGTTTCCAGCACGGTCGTAAAACCGTACTCCACTCAGTTGCAAGGGTAAATTCTGATCCGCATGAGTTGTCAACACAGTATAGGTCGATTTATATGTCCCGGAATTTTCACTAAATGTAAGCAGTTGTCCGTTATAGACAGCCGTAGCATAACCCTGAAGCTCCACCGATGTACCCTGGCCAGAACGAGGAGAGGCAATCAGTTCAAATTGTAAAAAATTACCAGGAGTTAAAACAGTGACTGGACTTGAGGATAGTACACTGACACTTTGGATCTGAGGGGCGATTGAATCCAGAATTCTTGTGATGGGAGGAGTGCTTAAGATACTTTGGGTCAGATTTCCGGCTGTATCTCTGGCGGCGATTCCGGTGAGCGCAGGGATAGCTAAATTGGTATTGGTACCACCTTCCACTAGAGTGTAACTGCTGGTCCAGTGAATTCTATCGGTGGAGCTAAAGGTCAGGGATTGAGAATTGTATAAAGCGGTAATACTGGCTGGAGCATCATTTTCGCAACTATTGTCAAGACATGCACCAGTTGCCACAATAGTGAATTGTATAGAGTCCCCAATTTTTATGTATTCTGTACTGGTACCAGTTCCAGCATAGCTGAACAAAAGCTGATTTAAAATGGGGCGGGAAACATCTATGCCTTTGGCGACACTGGTAGTTGAGACATTAGCTTGATTGCCAAAGGAGTCGGTAACATTTACGGTTAGCTGTTCGGGAGTAGGGTTTGATGCATATAGTGTAGTTACTTGAAAAGTGCCTCGTTTGAGAGTGTAAACACTGGGCTCAGGCGAAGTGACCGTATTAAAATTGAGAGGAAACCCTTTATACAGTGAGTTGACCTGAGCTGATGCGTCTGGAGGGCTAATCTGCACATCAAAAACGATTTGATTGTCCGTTGTAGGCTTATCGTTATATATGCTTAAAATGCCAGCCGTGGCCGCATTGTGAGTGATTACCACTGTGGGTGGCTGGGCCTTTAATCTGTAGGGTAAATTTGTGGTAATGAGGCTTGGTCCAAGGTTTCCCACTCTGTCAATCAGTCGGGCCTGTAATTGGGGCGCGGTTATGGGTGCATCAGGAAAGGAACCGGAATGGACATAGGTGGCTATAAAAGATAAGGAGCTACTTTGGGTGAATGAGAGCGAGACTGTGTTGTAAACGGCAGTTACAGATACAACATCTGATAAGGAAGAAGTCTCAGGAATAATTGTGAAAACAATGGCTTCCCCAGATGCAACCGTTTGATCCTGGGCTGAGTGAAGCAACTGCGAAATCACAGGCTCTTTAGCAAGTATGGCTCGCAAAATATCCGTACTTGAGGCCGCAACACTGGCATTATTGGCTTTGTCATAAGCAATAATATTGCTGAACTGTACCGGGCTGGTTGTACTTCCATCCAAAGAAGTTATGGTGTGGTACCCCAGCCATTGACTACCATTTGTAGTGTTCAAGGTTATTGGGGATGAACCAAACTTGGCTTCTACCCTATCTACCGGATCCATACCCCCACTGGTATTGTCAGCAGAAACGGCTACCGAGAGAGTCAGGGTATCCCCAATCTTAAACAGGGTTGGCACAAGTGAGGAACTTATGGAGGTCGTACTTATGGTCTGAATGATTGGTGGTAAGGTGTCAATTCCAAGTTGAAAGTTAGTACTTAGATAAGAGGTAAGGTTGGAGGCCTGATCCAATATGGTCAGACTTAATTGAGGCCATGAGGGATTGTGGACATGAGTGGATAAAATTGTTATAGAAGTGGAGTAGCGACTGCCTTCAGCATTACTGGTTAAAACCAGAGGCAGTGAGTTGAATACTCCGGTAACAATCAGACTGATTTCTGAGGTAACCGGGTCCATATAAAATTGTACAGAACTGCCTATGCCAACAGTACTTGCAAATGATGGCACCACCCCTGCGGTCATCACAGAAACGGGCAGATTATCCAGAAGCCAGGTCATGGAAGTAGTACTGGTCGAAGAGGAAGTATTGCCTGAGGAGTCTGTGATTATGATCTGGGTTAGTTGTGGTGGACTGGACAGGCTTAAGGCATGGGTACTTAAGAGGGTGTAGGTGGATATCAGGTTGGGACCAAAACTCAGTGGAATTCCATTAAAGAGGGCAGTGGCGGCAGTTACATCTGTGCTGGCTGGGGAAGTCTGTAGGCTGAATGTAACTTGGTCCATTAATTTCAACCAGGTTCCAGGACTGGATTTTGCAAGGCTTAGAGATGCAAATACAGGGCGCACCGGGTCTATGTCACGCACCGGGGTAGTTGGCGAGTTAAACGGTTCCGATGAATTACCCCATCTATCCGTAATTTGAACCTGAGTAACAGGCAGACTCCCATAAAATGACAGATCGTTCTCAGCTATAACATAGGTTGCTATCAGAGTCTCAGAAGTTGATTCCCTTAAAAAATTTAAGGCTCTGGAATTTAAGCTAAACTGAAGGTTTAGATCAGTTTCCCATTGTTGAGGTTTAATGGAGTAGACAATTTGATCCCCAATCCCCAACGACAGGGGTTTTGAGGGTAGAGCAGAAATCAGACTGATTTGAGGTCGGGTAGTATCAATTGACAAAAAAAAAGGGTAAGTCCCGGCGGTGCTGGGATTGCCGGAATTTCTTTGCACTACCAGATTTTCCAAATGCAGAAGACCGGTGTTTATATTCCACTCAGGTAAAGAAAATGTGGTGCTCAATTGATTTTGAATACCTTGATAAACAAAGGTCAGAGGTATTGAAGGAGTGGCAGGATTAAGATTAGCTGTTGCTCGAAATACATCCGAATCTGAATTGAAGTTTAGGTGAATTTGAATTGTGTGGCTGATAATAGCCGTACCTGAGGTTGACAGGGATGTAGCCCCTACCGATTGCGGTATTGAGGTTCTTGTGTCTATGGTTTTACTCACTGGAATGCTTAATCCAGTGGAAACATTTTTGGCAGGGTCACTCAAAAAAATCTGCAAATTGGAGGGCTGAAAACTGGTGGGAATGGTTTCAAGGATGGGAATGGTTGTTTTAAATAGGGGGGGAGTGGAGATAAATCCGTAGTCTTGACCCAAAAATGACACAGTAGCAGTTAAGGGAGTGGTTGAGCCCAATGGTTCTTTGGAAGCATCGGGAAGAATCTCAAGTTCCAGGTAGTCCCCAATCCGTAGAATACTGGCAGTAGTACTGTAGTTAAGGCTCGATTGAGCAATGGCTGGCCGCAAATTATCGTAGATTGCCATCACGGATTGAATTCTATCACTCGTAGGCAACATGGCCGGATTTCCAGCTAAATCAGTTACGGTTAGCACAAGTTGCGGTGGTACCCCAGTGCCTGGAAAAGGTGACATTGTCTCATCAATTGTGACCTCGGCTCTCCAGTATGCTCCTGAGGCAAAAGGAGTGAACGACAAAATTTTTCCGGCATAACTTGATGAAAATTGCAGGTTTGGATCAGCCTGAAAGAAGGAAACGGTAAATTCAATTTTTTCTTGCAGTCCTAGAGTGGCTGGACTTGATCTGTTGTTGCTAATGAGAGCGATTTCCGGGGATGTGGTATCAATACGGTGTTGTGACTCTCGGCTTGTTACCAGGGAATTGCCGGCCGAGTCCCTTATGTTTATAAGCAAACGATATGGCAGGGATGCATTATCCAGATCCTGGGCAGTGGCGGTGTAAATCATCCGATATCGCAGGTTATCCGTACTGGTAAAACTAAGATTCTGAGCCAGGGTCTCGGAATTTGCCCCCAGTCTTAAGGCAGAGGCAATAAGATTAGGCTCCGGCTTTGAAAACAATAGTTCTGTCACTATGGACTGATTGGCGCGGATGAGGGTCTGGGGTGCTGTGAAACTTACACTGTTTAAGATTGGAGCCACCGTGTCCAAACCAACCGGAAGAACATGCATAGTCTGGGTCTGATTTTTTAGCTTGTCTTGGGAACTAAGGTAAAAAACCGGGGTCAGGGTTTCTATGGACAGTTGTGACAGAGATAGACTGGTCTGAAATAGTGAGTTATTGATACTGGCAAGCGACAGGTTAAAGGTGGGATGAGAGATGGATACAAAGGCATCAGGTTCGGGTTGAATGGTTTGATAAGAAAAAGTGATCGAATCTGTAGAACTTAAAACCGGCTTTGGGTTGTGCGAAAATGATAGGGTTCCCTGAGGGGGGAGATTGTCCTGCAAAATCTGGATTTGCGTGCTTGTGGAACGATTGCCGGCCCTGTCCTCGAGCAAAAAACTCAGGAAATTGTTTTGATTCTCCATTAGGGGAATCGCTGTCAGAAAGTTTCCTGAAAACTGGCTGGTAATAGGAACTGAAGTCAAATACAAGGCTGTATTACTTTCTCCGCTAAATTGGATTGATATTTGAGTCGAACTGGTTTCAAAGGCTTGAGGTACAGCCACTGGTGGCAGTGGTGCCGTGGTGTCAAGAATAGTTGTGAAGTCGTAGGTTTTTGGATTTCCTGCTCTATCGGTTAACTCCCATTCAAACTTCCAGGCTCCATCCGAGGGTGTGGCAGGCAGAGGCAGATACATCTGACATATGCTTGTGCTTAGGCTTGTGCTTAGGCTTGTGGGAATAAATCTAAGATGACAAGTGGTTTGCGCCAAAATTTGTTGGCTGGTTTGATAAACGGTACTACCCAGACTTGCCTTTAATACGGTATGTGAGATTTCTGATAGAGAAAATTCCAGCGGCAGCAATAGATTTTGGGTCAGAATTGGGTGGGCCGGAGTGGATACAAATTGTGGAGGTATGCTGTCATACACAATATTTGTCATACATTTGCCCTGATCGGCTGGGGAAATGGGGTTAAAGTTGGGGCAGGCTAAAGAGTTGCCGGCCAAATCCTGCCCTTCCAGATCCAGATAATAAGTTCCATTGGGGCCATCAAACAGAAGATTCAGGATGTTTGTATTCAGGCTTGTATATTGCAAATTGGGCGCGGAAACTGGGTAAAAGCGGTAGCGTAAATTGTTGACCTGTTCGCTAAGGCCCAGATTTAAGCTCAGGCTTTTATTGGCAAATTCGGGTAGAGATATGGGAATCACTGGCTTGGTATTGTCCATAATTCCCGAATAGATTAAGGTCTGTGAGTTTATGTCATCTGTAATAACTAGCTCGAGCTTCAGTTCGCCCGGGACAAGATTTTGAAGGCTTATGGAACCGGTTTGTAGTGAGATAGTACCCTGGCTACTTTTTACAGTGGTGATGCGGGATTGATCGGATGAGTCACTGAGATTGAATTGAAAGTTGAGCTGGGTTTGATTAAAAAATACAGGAAATGTTGGGTTTAGGGTAATGGAAGGGGGTAAATCGTCATGAGTTACCGTAAACGATGCCCTGGACTCCAGTCCCTGACTGGCAGAAACAATTTCCAGAAAGCTCGAAGTGTTAAGATTTAATGCAATGGGAATAGAAAACTTTCCATCAGTTGCGGATACGGTACTGGCAACCAGTACTTTGTCGCGATAAAACGAAACAACCTGGCTAGGGGGGCTGGTTATCCCTTTTAATTCAATGGTGGGAGTGGAGGTTCTTAAAGCGATTGGTTCAAAACTGAGTTTGACCCCAGCTAAAAGGTTGCCATCATTACTTTTAATGCTTTGTATTAGTCCGTTATCCAGGGTTAAACCACTGGTGTTGCGAGTAGAAATTAAAAAACTCTCAACCGAGGCCGCTAGTTCATTGGTTGCAAACCCACTGGCGATTTGTTGCTGGTTTAGAATCAGAGGACCATTTTCAGATATACCGTCAAGTTTTCCATCTTTGGCATCCTGGCCTAAAAGTTCTGTGATTGTATCTGGATGTGTCAGGTATTTTGCGGCCAGTTCAGAAACACCAGCCAGAACACTCTGGTAACGGCTGGTATCCTTCATGACCAAAATGTCGCTTAAGCCATAGATGGAGGCCACGGCACTAGAGACGGTTTTGATGGCTTCTGAATTGAGATTGGGCTGAGACTGAAGCATCTTTGCAGCAATCTCTGTCAGCGGTGTGACCGAAAAGGTGGTTTCTGCCTGATTGGAGGGAATGATGGCGTTTAACTGGCCTAAGGTATAAGTTTTTTGGGTGGCCTCATCGGTGTAAGTGCCTCCCTGGGCCTTAAATTTTAAGGGTCTGGTGGTTTGTTTAATCTGTCCGCTAAACTTTCCTTCTGCATTGGTTTTTACGGTACCAATCAGTATTTCCTGTCCCTGATCCAGGATCTCAAAAACCTCCACTGTGGCTGAAGATACAGGGCCTTTTATTACTAACCCACTAACACTCATGGTTGGGGTGTCCGGGAACACTCCAGGGCTATCATTTAAGCCTGAATTCACGCCTGGACCTGTCGAACCTGAGCCCCCACAGCCGCAAAAAATCAAGGCAGCCCAGAGCAATAACCCAAAATTTAGACAGATTTTTTTGTTCATCGTTTAATATTATATCGGAAGATTGCCTGATTTTTGATGCCCCGTTGCGATTTAAGTCAGGTTTCACTATACTCAGTGCCCTGAAGTGTTCCTACAGATTTGTATGTAGGTTTAAGTTTAAGTTGTGGAAGGGAGTTCGCATGGCCGAAGTGAATTATGTGAGGGGTCTTGCCGGAGTAGTGGCAGATGAGTCAAGGATTTGCACAATTGATGGAGTCAAGGGCGAGCTTTATTATTACGGATATCCGATCCAGGTTCTGGCTGAAAAGTCTTCCTTTATGGAAATTTCATTTCTTCTGCTAAATGGAAAACTTCCTGCCAATCGACAGGAACTGGCTTCATTTGAAAAAGAGCTGTCGAGTCACAGGGAGATTCCGGGATTTGTAGAATCCATTATCAAGGCCTTCCCTAAAGAGGCCCATCCTATGAGCAGCTTACAGGCAGTTGTGGCAACCATGGGAATGCAGGAACCTGAGTCTTTGAATGATACCCTGGAAGGCAATCGAACCAGAGCTATTCGACTTACGGCTATGTTTCCTACCTTGGTTGCCTACATCCACAGACATAGAATGGGCCAGGAATTCATTCGCCCCAGACAGGATTTGAGCCATGCGGCCAACTTCTTATATATGTTAAATGGTCAGGTACCTTCAGCCCAAATTGAAAAAATGTTTGATATCTGTCTGATTCTGCATGCAGAACATACATTTAATGCATCTACTTTTGCAGGCAGGGTAATTGGCTCAACCCTGGCAAATCTGTATGCTTCAGTATCTGGAGCTGTTGGTGCTTTGTTTGGTCCCTTGCATGGGGGGGCAAATGAAATGGCTTTGGAAATGGTCAAATCTATTGGCAGTGTTGAAAAAGCGGACCCCTGGTTTGCTGATACAGTTTCAAAGAAGAAAAAGATCATGGGAATGGGGCATCGTGTCTATAAGACCATTGATCCAAGAGCTAAAATCATTCGCAGAATGCTGGAGGAGCTTGCTCATCAGAAGGGCGAGACCACGGGGCTAAAAATTCTGGATCGTCTCGCAGAACTGATGAGAAAAAAACTGGAGGGTACAGGTAAAGAAATCTGGCCTAATGTAGACTTCTATTCAGGGAGTTTGTACACGCTGATGGGCATTGATTCTATTAACTTCACTCCAATCTTTGCTATATCAAGAATTACGGGCTGGTCGGCCCATATTCTGGAACTTTGGTCGGATAACCGCTTATACAGGCCAAAAGCCCAGTATGTGGGTGAGAAAGATTTACCCTTCTTGCCTATAGATGCGCGTTAATCTGATTTTTGTGTTTCTTTTTTGTTTTCTGCCTGGGTCTGTATTGTTGCAGGCCCAGGTGGAAGATGATTATGAAAAATCCTTTGATAGACTAAAATCTGCCTACAGTGGAAAGCAGAAGTTTTTTGATGTGCTTTCGGCTAACGAGTGGTTTGCCCTCCGTTCCCTTCTGAAGTCTAACGAGTCCGCAGATGAGTTAAGGGCATTTCTGGCGGGCCTCCCTGAGTTTGATCCGGTCTGGATCACAATCCGTTCCTATACAGCTCCTAAGCGGCAGCAGATCGCCACGGTAGCCAATCAGGCCAACGCCAGAAGTTCATTAAGTACTCAGGCCCTTGAAAAACAGAAGCAGTGGTATACCAGTAACCGTTCCGATCTTTTGCACATTGAACGGGTTACCAGTGTGAACGCTGAAATTCTGGCTTCAATCTACTACGCTGAGACCAAACTTTCCTCGTATAGACTGCCCCATGTCCTGTACCAAGTTCTTTTTACACAGATCCTGTTTTTAAAGAATGGGATTTTGAGTAATGAGCCGTCCCAGCTCGAGAGGCTTGAGAGACTTCTTAGGCTGGCCAGATCTTCACTGATTTCCCTGTTTAGATATGCCAGGGATCACAAGGTATCTGCTGATACACTCCGCTCATCATGGGCTGGGGCTACGGGACCGATGCAACTTATGCCATTCAATTTTCATTTTCTTCGTGATGGAAACGCCAATGGGGTTGTCCATGCTGAGGAGGAACTGGATTCCCTTTTTGGCGCAGCCTTATTTTTGGCGGCTAAGGGATGGGGTGAAAGTGAATATCAGGACTTTTTACAGGGGAAAAATCGGGATCATCTAGTCAGGATTCTATTAAAATACAATGCTAGTTCCCCTTATGCACATGGTGTCCTGGATGCGGCCAATTCTTTGCGACAGATGGTTTTAGAATCTGAAAATAAAGTTTTAAAAGAGGTGAATCCTCAAATTGCTCCCGACTGGTTGAATACCTCTCCTTGATTCCTTATCAAGCCTGTGATAATCTGTTCGGCCAGGAAGATTATTTATGGGGTGGCCTCGGCCACTTTTTTATTTTCCTGAAAATTTGAATCTGGAAGTGATGGGAGTATCATGGGAATGCCAAATGAAATTCAGGCAGTGCTTGAGCCAGTGCTGTTAGGCACGGGAGTTCATCTGTATTCCATTCATGTCGTGAATAGCCCGAAACAGAAAACCGTAGAAGTGTTTCTGGATAAGGCTGGCGGGTTGACCGTAGATGATTGCAGTTCCATTCACAGGAAGTTTCTGAAAAACTGTCCTGAAGCAGTCTGGGACGATTTTGACATTTCATTTTCGTCACCAGGAATCGGGCGCGACTGTCAGTTTCCAGTGGATTTTCTGTTCTATCCGGAGCGGGACTTTCTAATCCGAACCAAGGAGGGCAAAGACCTTTGTGGTAAGGTGAAAATCCTGGACACAGAAAATCAGGAGCTACAAATAGAGGGTGATGCTTCTGTAGTTCGGCTCAAATGGTCCGAAGTCAAACAAGCCCATTTTCACCTGCCTTTATAATTCGTTCCCTTAACAATCAGTACTAGGAGAGATGTCATGAAAGTCAATCTCGCTGCCGCACTCAAAGAAATTCAGAAACAAAGAGGGATTCCAACCGAAGAAATGTTTTTGACATTG
>JACFNL010000028.1:0-21975 GCA_019454875.1 Candidatus Cloacimonadota bacterium
AAAAGAGAACACATCCCACAGGATATTTTAAATCAGGTGGTTTTAAGGGATAAGGGCCGTTGCAGCTTTCAAAATCATGGGAGAAGGTGTCATCACAGACGGTTTCTGGACATTCATCACATAAAACCTGTAAAAG
Organism: Candidatus Cloacimonadota bacterium; assembly: GCA_019454875.1. Taxonomy (GTDB): domain Bacteria; phylum Muiribacteriota; class UBA6191; order UBA6191; family UBA6191; genus UBA6191. The sequence goes on from JACFNL010000028.1 coordinate 137, forward strand.
ATGGGGGCCAGAATACGGTTAAAAATCTGGCCACTCTTTGTGAAACGCATCATATCTATCTTCATCATCAGGAGGAAATTGATAGATCTTTAGCACTGATCAGGAGGCTTGGACTGGAGCAGGGGATCAGGGGATAGAATCACTTGCGGCTATATTTTTACAACAAAAGATGTGACAATTTGGTACAATTTGTCTACCAACAGCCAACCGGGCCAAGAACCATGTTGAGCCGAATATATTGTTATCTAGGTGGGAGCGAAATGAACACCAATGGACCTTGGTATCTCAAAGGAACTCCACTACTCAGTCACCATCAAGTCCTGAGTGTCGATTGAATTTCCATATCCGTCAAATGCCTCAAGACGGATTGAGGTTTCATCAGAATCGAGCACAATAAAGTTTTCTGACCAGTTAAACACCTTCACTTGATTAGCCCAGGGGACATCCTTGAGTTGGGCATAATATGGGGAGCCTAATCCACCGGAAACAATTTGCCACAGGGGATGAGTTACTCCCATTTCTTCATTGGCTGGAATCAGAGTCTTGGAATAGTTGTGTTCATGACCATGAAAGACGGCCCGGCTTTTGGGACTGGAGCTGAGGGCTTTTAAGATTTCGTTTCGGCGAGTGATGACATAACTGCGATCAATGCCTCCGTTTTTTTCAGGAAGTCCCCCGTTAAACCACATGGAATCGGCCTGATGAACACTGTTAGGAAAAATGGGCTCATGGATGAAATAGAGAATATGTCTGACTTTCTCGTGTTTGTGCATTTCTTTAACGGTTTGATTCAGCCAGGCTAACTGTTTATCCATGATATAGCCTTCCAGATTGCCACCTAGGGTTTCAGGATCGGAACAGTACCAGTAATTGGAGTTAAGCATCACAAAACCAACCCCGTTCATGATGAAGGAGTAAACATTTTCTATGTATGGAGGTAGTCCATCGGCCTCTGGTTCGGGACCATTACGAGGGGAAACCAGCTCTTGGGCAAATACTTCCTCAACATATGGAGAGGTCTGAGGAAGGGTAAAATTGGAGCCTTTCCAGGGTTTGGGACCGCCTTTTGGGGCAGGAAAACGGTGAACAAATGATTCATGATTGCCCATGCCTGCGAACAGAGGCATCTCATGTCTATGATGGCCTGAGGCCCGGTGAAATGTGCGGAATGAGAGTTTTAATCTTTCAAGATCACTGGTATATCCATCTATTAAATCTCCGGGAAATACCACAAATCTGGCCCCTGAGCGGTAAGCAAGATTGAAGAATTTTTCGATTGCCTTTTGATTCAGACCTTGAACATTGTGCTCTCCGCCCCCATTTGCCGACCGAGAATCCCCCATCACCACAAAACGCAGGGGTTTGGGTTCAAAACTTAAGGTCTCAAATTTCCAGGTTTCGTGCAGGAAATAGCTTCCGTCTGAATTGAGGATTTCGGCTTTGGCACAATAGCTGGTTTCTGGTTCCAGGTTGAAAAACTCGGCTTCCACCTTGATTCCGCTTAAGATTTTTCCTTGGTAGGTCGTACAGGGGCTTTTGGCAATCGAGAGCCTGGCGGTTGCGGTTTCGCGAAAATTTAGCGAAAGCACGGCATGATCAGGTCTGTGCATATCAAGAAAAGGGCCAGAGTCCACGGCTGCCTCAAGAACTCTGGTTCCATCTGAGTTTTTTCGATAACGAATCTCCCAGTCCATCTGCTCGTGTTCCTGAGATTCTGAATTATAAAACACGACTCTTAAGGAGATTACACCACCTTCATGACTCAGATTACTTACATCATAACTTGGGTATTCCAGGGAGGTCCATTTGTGAGAGTTTAAGGCAAACGAGAAGTTATGAACCGTGGTGAACTGAGTTGGATCCTGGCTCACCTCACGGCTATAAAATCGGTACCTGGCCCTTTTGTTTGGTTCAAGGTTCCCATAATAAAGAATCCCAGGAGGGGTAGGAACTCTGGTAACCGCTACGACATTCAGATAGTTTGAATCTGAGCTGATACTAACCTTGGGAACAGAGTCAAAAAATCTGGGATTCACCTGCGGTATCAAAACTCCCTGGGGAATCTGAGGGATTTTTACGGCGAATATACTATTCAGGGCTGCCAGTACAAAAAACAAAACCAGACGCATTGTTTTCTCCTTGATCCTTTTGTTGGGAATGTTTTACCAGATATCCCCGCCAGGAAATACAATTTTCTTTATAATGCTGAATATTTTGAGGAAAAGTGACGAATGACTTTAGGGTTTCGTCAATCTATAGAACAATTGCAATCATTCAGACTGTCCGAACAGATTTAAGTCAAAAATCATTTTGGTCAGTTTGGATGAGATGAGGGTGGCAAAGTAGGGGCTTAGGCCCAGATATCCGTACAATAAAGAGACTCCCACAAATTTGTTCTCTTCGGGGATTAACTCAGAAAGACTGGGAAAAAATATTAGCGAAAGAATCAGGACGGTTGGAACCAGGGCACAGGACATAAGGATAAAGACAGAAGAAGCTAGTCTATGTTCCTGGGAATATTTTAGAATGTCCTGCCAGACCTTATAGGACATAAAAAGGGCCACAGGAAAAAGAAACAGCAGGGGCAACCCGGCTACAAAAAACAGGAGCCCAAGAATGATGGGGAAAAATGTGACGATCAGAATCAGGGTCATAATTCATTTTACTTGATTCTTCTTCACAATAAAGACCGATGCTCCAATGACCAAACCAATTCCAAATAAAATGGCCGGAGTTTGTAAGCCACCGATACTAACAATAGCAGGCCCGGGGCAGAATCCAGCTAAACCCCAGCCAATGCCAAATAGAATACTGCCTTGAATCAGAGGTCTGTCCAGATCCTTTTTTGAAGGCAGGTTAAATCCGGTGCCAAACAGGGGGCGGCCTCGACGCATCAGAAATTTATGGGCAATGGAATTGATCAGAATGGCCCCGATCATGACAAAAGCCAGATCAGGCACCCAGTTGCCGAAGATATCCAGAAATCCGATTACCTTGCCTGGTTGGGTCATCCCGGATAAAAGTAGACCAATACCAAATAGAATACCGATTATAAAGTGTGTGATTTGCTGTTTCATTACATACCGCCCATCAATACACGGTGAAGGGTCACAGTTAGCATGCCTGCTGCCATAAAACTCAGGGTGGCAATCAGGGAACGGTAAGAAAATCGGGAGAGTCCACAGACCCCATGGCCGCTGGTGCATCCATTCCCCATAGCAGTGCCGTAACCTACCAATAGTCCGGCTAGAATTGTAATCATGTAGGATCGTGGCTGGGTGTTGGTCAATGTGTCCACAAAATAAAATTGGGCCAGAATTCCAACTAGCACAAGACCTAAAAGAAAGGCCGTAGACGGGCCTTTTAATTTTGGGTCGGCTTCCAGAACCGACCGGACAAATCCGCTGATCCCTAAGATTCGACCTTCAAGACCCATGAGCAAGGCAGCACTCAATCCAATCAGACCGCCTCCGGCCAGAGCTTGAACCCAGGATGGTATATCTGATTCCAATGACATTTTATCCTCCAATCACAAGCACAAAACCAAGGCCCAGTAAAAACCAGGCAAAACCCTTCTGCAACGAAGATGCGGGTATAAATTTTGAAATCTGAATTCCAGTCATTACTCCTGCCAGTACAAATAACAAAACAGTATAAATTACCTGCGGGACATTAAGGATGTCGGGATGGCTGATCATACCGCTTAGAGCACTTAATGAAATCACAAGAAGGCTAGTGGCCGAAGCTTCACGGATATTAAGCCTGTAGCCGCGAATGAGGGCTGGAACAATCAAAAATCCACCACCAACTCCAATAGCTCCTGTCATGATTCCGGTGAATAAAGAAATGGATAGAAGTCTTAGGATTCCATGCGGTGGCTTGTGTGATTCATCTTTTTTGCCATAGAGCATAGAAAGTGCTGAAATCAGAACCACTACTGCAAATACAGTCATTTGTAGTTCGGCTCCCATCCAGGAACCGATTCTGGTTCCAATCATGGCTCCAGGCATGGAACCACAGGCAAATAAAATTCCTGGTTTAACCCTCAGATTTTTGAGCCTGTATTGCCGTATTGCTCCAACAAAGGCACCGATACCAATCACCAAAAGGCTGCCTGCTATGGCCTGGCCTACGGAAAATCCGCCCACATGTTTAAGAATGGGTACCATAAATATAGCCCCACCCCCGCCAAGTAAACCAAGAAGGAGCCCTGCAATAAGACTTAAAAGAAATATCATAAAAACATAATGCTTTATAATTTACTTTTGGAACATGATCTGGAGCAGGATTTTTCGGGAATTTCTTGACAGATTCTATTGTTGAGCCTGATTCTGGGTTTCTATGAAACAGATTGTAATTATTCATGAGCATCCGGCATGGCAAAAACCTCTGTTTGAAGCTCTGTCTCGCCGAGGAATTGATTTTGGTATTGTGGATTTGAAAAAGGATGTTCTAAACCCTGACTTGGAACCGGAGTCCCGGCTGTACTTTAACCAGGCCAGTCCCAGTGCCTATGTGCGGGGCAATACTAGCTCCGTGCCAATGGCTTTGGCTTTTATGCAGTCCTTGGAAACTATGGGAGTGAGAGTCTTAAATGGAAGTTCTGCCTTTTTACTGGAGTTGAGCAAATCGGCTCAAATCAGCCTCATGAAAACTCTTGGGGTAGATCATCCCAAAAGCCTGTTGTTTCACAATGTGGATCAGGCACTGAGTCAGTGGGATCTCTGGCCAGCCCTCTTAAAGCCTCAGCAGGGGGGAAGTGGAGCCAGAATGTATCTTCTGGAATCAAAAGAAGATCTAAAAAAACTTCTTAGGCTTGATCCAGGGATATGGTTTCCTGATCATCTTCTGATGCTTCAGGAGTATTTCCCCATTCCCAGGGAGCAGGGAATTGTGCGTATGGAGTTTGTTGGGGGAGAGCTTTTGTATGCCATGAGGGTAGTTTCTCACGGCTCATTTAATTTGTGCCCCTCAGAAATGTGCAATCCAGCCGATGGTAAAGATTCTGTTTGTGAAATTCCACAGGGGAAGCCGGTTGAGTTTTTTGCCTGCCCGGAAGTGCCAACGGAGGCGGTGGCAATGGGTAAAAGACTGGTTGAGGCTGGAAAACTTGATGTGGCGGGAATTGAATATCTGCAATCCGAGGATGGCCGCCTGATTTTTTATGATGTGAATGCCAATTCCAATTTAAGACCTGCAATTGCCAGCCATTTTGGATTTGACCCGTTTGAGCGGGTTGTGGATTATCTGGAAAATCAGATTAAACTTGTATGAGTAGTCCCGATCCGGTTTTTGTTTACGGTTCGGCGTTAATTTCCAACCTCTGTTTTGGATTGTCCTCTGTATATTATACGGAGTTTTCCAAAAAGATTTCTCCAATCTGGATGAATTGTGTCAAAGCAATTGTGGCTACCCTGGCATTTTTTATCACCATCCAGATGTTTTATGGATGGAATGAGGTCTCGACTAAGGCCATTCTGATGGCAATGGGCAGCGGGTTTTTAGGTTTATGTCTGGCAGATATTTTGCTGCTTCGCTCCTACACTGTCCTTGGGGCTGGCAGAACCTTGTTGCTTTTTGGTTTTCAGCCAATCCTGTTTGGCATCTTTGGCTACATTTTGTTCTCCCAGGGGTTTATGTTAAAAAACGGGGTGGCAATTGTAATTCTGATGATTTGTCTTGGCCTGTTTGCCCTGGAGCGCAGGCAGTTAACAGGACAGTGGGATGGCAAAGCCTTTGGTATTGCACTTTTAGCCATGTTTATGGATGCTACGGGAGTCCTGATTACCCGTTTTGTTTTTGAATCACAGCCCCAGCTTTTGCCACTGGAAGTGAATTTTTACAGGGCATTGGGTGCCTTGCTCGGATTTTTGATATTATCCCCCCTCATACCCCTTCGTTTGTTTTCTGGATTCAAATCTCTTACCGGAAGGGACAGGATCCGGGTTGTTATCATCAGTCTAACCGGATGTTATCTGGCCTTGATGTTTTACCTGATGGCTGTACAAAAAGCTCATCTGGCTACCCTCTCAGCCTTAAGCATTTTTGGTCCACTTTCTGCTTCTTTACTGGAATGTGTACTGGAAAAACGCATGCCATCCTGGCAGCAGACTATTGCAACCCTTTTATTTGTGGGGGCCGTGGTTTTGGTGTTAAGATGAGTTATGGGGTTTGAGTTAGAGTCAATAACTAAGGAAATTCATACTGGGAACCGACGGGTGCGACTGAGGGTTCCCAGCAATTTTGAGCCAAGCCGGCTGGCTAAAGCCTTTGGTCTGGACTTGATGGTGTCCCATCCTCATAACATGGATGTGATTGGTTTAAAGGTCATGACAAATGAGTTTCCTCCCGAGGACTCGGAAGAAATTGACGCTGAATTTTATGCAGAGTTTGCCCGTGATGTTTATGCGGAGTTTATTCATGCAGATTCAGAAACCATACAAGTGGAATACCGTATTGAAAAAAATTTTGGGGTGCATCCCTTTGTAGTGATTATTGAAGATACTCACTTGGTTGATCTGGGACAGGGTCATGAACTGGCTGTTGAGAGACGGTTTTATTTCTGGGTCAGTTATGACTGGCTTATACTGGCATTGGTCATGAGTGAAAAGCAGAATGAGTCCACATCCATGAGTTTTTACGAGGACTGTATCAAAACCCTGTATGTCAGGCCCAGAGGACATACAGGGCTTAAATTCTAGGCTTTTATACCAGACTAAGTTTTACATCAATGTTGTTTCTGGTTGCATTGGAGTAGGGGCAAACCTGATGGGCTGTATCGATCAGTGTTTTGGCCGCATCGGCTGGCATATCAGGTAAAGAGATATCCAGAGCTATGGCCAGTCCAAAGCCGCCTTCACTTCGGGGACCAATGCCAACATGGGCCGTGACCTTGGTATCTTTGGGCAGCATCTGTTTGTTTTTCATGGCAACGACTTTCATGGCACCAATAAAACAGGCAGCGTAACCAGCGGCAAAGAGTTCTTCAGGATTATTTCCTTCCCCACCCGCACCCCCAAGTTCTTTAGGAGTACTCAGTTTAACATCAAGGCTGCCACTTTCTGTTTTTGCATGACCGTCCCGGCCTCCAGTGGCTGTGGCACTTGTCTGATATAAAATTTGTACGGACATAATTTTTCCTTTATTGACAGTAAAATGGATTAAAGAAAAACCAGAATTTCTGCACCACCACTGGTCTGAACTCTGAATTCCCCAAACGAGTCGCCCATTATAGCATCTCCAGATAAAAGCTTAGTATCACCGACCTTTAAATCACCTGCAACAACATGGATAAAAAACGGATTTTTAGAGGATGGGAGTAACAGATCTTTTCCTGGTTCTAACACGCTGGCATAAAGATCAGTATTTTGATGAATCATCAAAGAGCCGTCCCTGCCATCTTTAGACACTAGAAGCCGAAGTTGATTCATCTTGGTTTCACGGGCAAAAATTTTTTGCTCCCACCGGGGTTTGACTCCCTTTGTATCCGGTACGATCCAGATTTGTAAAAGGTGGGCCGAGGTGTTTTCAGAAGGGTTAATCTCGCTGTGTCTTATCCCTGTGCCGGCACTCATGACCTGGATTTCATCAGGATGGATGATGGCTCCGTTACCCATACTATCCTCATGTTTTAACTCCCCTGAAAGCATGTAGGTAATAATTTCCATATCTCGATGGGGGTGGGTTCCAAAACCGGAATTGGGGGCTACTATATCCTCATTGATTACTCTGATATTGCCAAAACCCATATATTGGGGATCATAATAATCAGCAAATGAAAATGTATGCCAGGATGTGAGCCAGTCCTGTCTGGCATGGCCTCTTTCATTGGAGCGACGGATCAACACAGTTACTCTCCTTGTTATCAGAATTTAAACTAATGGGCCAGTATTGATACGAAACCATCCGGCAATACTTCTTCTAGGCTGCCTGGCCGGGCTGACTTCGTGCCAGATTTCTTCACTCAGAAATATAGCCATTGTTGCCAATCGTGGCTCAATTTCTTTAATGATTTCTACTGCATTTGTATCATATATTCTTAATTCTCCTCCGTCACCAGATTGCCAGTCAGGGTTCAGATATAGAACTGTGGACAGTACCCGGTTTGCTTCCCCGGTAAAGCTATCTCTGTGCAGCTTGTAAAAGTCTCCAGGGCCATAACAGGCAAAGTGGGCTTCGTAAGTACACAAGCCCAAAAAAAGTCTTCGATTTATCTGCATTCGCAGTTCATTCATCAATGTTAAAAACTTTACTTGTGGAACTGTACTTCCATCGAGCCATCGAATTTTATCGCGACGGATATCTGAATTGATTGTGTAATCCTGTCCTCGGCCCGTTCCTGCCAGATTTAAAGCATCGGATTCTTCCAAGGAAAGAAGTTCTAAAAGCAGATTTTCGCAAAGTGTCTTTGGTACCAAAACATCACAGGAATAGTATCCGGTTTCCTGTAGTCCCAAAAAGAGTTTATCTGGAATCGAAGGCCACATTACGGTTTTTCCTGTGCGACAGAAAATATGCGGACCCGATAAAAACAAAAATCAGGGCCGGGGCCCGGATTCTCCATTCACTAAGAGCTTCTGTCATTAGCCCATATAGAATACAGCTAGTCAAAAAGCCAAAAAATAGAACCACAAGAATCCAGATTTTCCAGGGCAGAATTCTTTGACCTTTCACCACCCGGGAAAGAAGAATACCAATATCGGTAATAATTCCGGTTACATGAGTGGTACGCAGTACCAGACCGTAATAGGTGCTGGCCATGGCATTTTGCATACCACAGGCCATGGCTGCCAGTACAACTCCGATACCATTACCGACACTTCGGGAATTAATGACTTCTGAGGCAGCAAGAAGCAGGAGTCCCTCCAAAATGAGAGCAGTTCCATAGTGGTTGGTAGGTTTTAGTTTACGGCTGTCAATCAGTAGACCACTTAAAAATGCACCAAACAAAAAGGCCACCAGGATGGAGGCAATCAGAAACAAATCATCGAGTTGCTTCTGAACCAGATCGATTCCTAGTCTTGTAGTGGCCCCTGTCATGTGACTTACCGGCACTTCAAAAATTGACAGTAGAGCTGTATTTATGTAGCCAGCGTTTAAGGACAGACAGAACCCACCAAAGGCGATCTGGGAACGGTGAAGGGATGGATGCAGTTCAGTCATATTGAGTGTTTTTGTATTATACCATGCTAGAATTCGGCAGGAGGTAGTATGATACTTTTTTGCCTTATGATAGGTTCTGGGTTGTGTCTATTGACCTATGGTTCCGATGCTCTGGTTCGTGGTGCAGAAGCCCTGGCTTTGAGGATGGGGTTACCGCCTTTGGTACTTGGTTTGACCATTGTAGCCTGGGGAACATCCTCTCCTGAGCTGGTGGTATCCATCCAGTCTGGTTTGAATGGTCAGCCCGACATTGCCTTGGGCAATGTCGTGGGTTCAAACATTTTTAATGTCTGTGTCATTCTGGGGATTACCGCCCTGATATGCCCCATTGCGGTCGAGAAACAGATCCTCAAATCGGATATGCCTTTTATGATCGCTGTAAGTGCTATGATGGTGTATTTTTTGAATGATGGTTCCTTAAGCAGTGTGGAAAGCCTGGCCTTTATTGCCGTACTGTTTGGCTATACCACATGGCTGATTGTGGCGGGGCTTAAACAGCCAGTTGTGGAAGATGAAGGTTTAAAAGAAGCTTTACAGCCAGGCACTAAACAAAGTGTTTTGATGGAAATAGTGCAGGTTGTTTTGGGACTGGTGCTTTTGGTGGCTGGTTCTGAACTGCTTCTTAAGGGCTCATTAGGAATTGCCCGATCTGCTGGATTGAGCGAGGCAATTATTGGCCTGACGATTGTGGCAGCAGGAACTAGTATGCCAGAACTGGCCACATCAGTTACAGCGGCTTTAAAGAAGAGTCCCGGAATTGCCATCGGCAATGTGGTAGGCTCCAATATTTTTAATATACTGGGAATACTGGGGTTTACGGGATGTGTACTGCCACTACAGGCAGGTAACATCACCGTTTTAGATTTGGGTATGGCCCTTGGCAGTTCCCTACTTCTATGGCCACTTTTGTACTCTCAGTCCAAATTGAGTCGATCAGAAGGGGTACTTTTGATCGGCTTATATTTAGGTTATCTATCCTGGATATGGCCCTAGTGCCTGTTCATGAACAGACTCCACAGTTTTTTGCGGTGAAACCTGCCCACCTTGGCGTTATAGTATTCCTCAATGGGCCTACCATCAGAAGAACCCCACTTACTCAGTCTTTTGAGAGTGGGTATCCTAAAGTATGTATTCAGGGTGTTTTTCTAAATTCAGATGAGCCACGGTTTCAAAAAAACCTCTGGACCATACCAAAACGGTACTTGTCAGGCTCAAAGATCAATTGAAATGCAAATACATCTCCAACCGCAGGCTTCTTTCGGGATTTTTTTGAGAAAATAAGATTCATAAAAAGGCCTGTTTAATCAAAAGTTATCTGGAATTCTCCGCGCTCAATCCTCCAAAGATTCCCAACCGCAGCCATTGAAATAGACGACTGCTCAGCTTTTTTTAAGGCTTGAAATTCAGCAGTTGCTCTTGCTGGATCAGAAAGATACAAATAGGCTGCGGCCCATAATCTGACTGCTGGTTCTGCATGAGTAATCAATTCTGAGAAAAATGCATTCCCGTGATTTTCAGTTTCGCATTGCAGCTTGCAGATTTGTCTTAATTTTTTATGGGCCGCGTGAGACTTTGACAGAGGGCCTTTTTTTGCCCCCTCAATATACCGTAATGCCAGACGGATAAATTCTTCTTTAAGATCCTTTTTCATAAATAATCCTATCTCCTATCCCCAAATTTTCTTATCTCCTCTTCCAAAACCTTTTTACCGTATGCATACTGCTCCTCAAAGGGCATAGCTCCTACCAATTCCCTATTGGTTTGATTACTAATAGTGTCCTTTAAGCCATAATGAGCACTGATTTTCCAATGAACCTCCCTTGGAGATTCATAAAAAGACCTGTTTAATCAAAAGTTATCTGGAATTCTCCGCGCTCAATCCACCAAAGATTCCCAACCGCAGCCATTGAAATAGACGACTGCTCAGCTTTTTTTAAGGCTTGAAATTCAGCAATTGCTCTTGCTTGATCGGAAAGATATAAAAAAGTTGCAGCAGCTAACCTTACTGCTGGTTCTGCATGAGTAATCAATTCCGAGAAAAATGCATTCCCTTTATCTTCAGACTCGCATATTGACTTACAAAGCATCTGGATTCTTTTATGGGCTGCGTGAGATTTTGACATTGGGCCGTTCTCTATCCCTTCGATATACCTTAATGTCAAACGGACAAATTCTTCTTTAAGATCTTTTTTCATAAATAATCCTACCTCCTATCCCCAAATTTTCTTATCTCCTCTTCCAAAACCTTTTTACCGTAGGCATACTGCTCCTCAAAGGACATAGCTCCCACCCGCTCCCGATTGGTTTGCAAACTACCCAATGGCTTTGTGCCATAATGAGCACTGATTTTCCAATGGATCTCCCTCGGAATGGCCACCACATTTTTGGTATTGTGGATGGCTTCAGGACCAAACTTGCTTTCAAGTCTTTGCTCCACAATATGATGCCAGTCTTTGCCTTCCCCGGCTGGGCCTTGTGCTCTTTTGAAGGCACCGAGTGAGGAATAACCAGTGCCGCCTTGCAAAACCGGCTGGGAGGCAGCAAATTCCTGATCCTTTTTGGTTCCCTGAATCAAGCAGGAGAGGCAAAGCTTCAAAAAGTTTTCTTAAATTTAGAACCTGTTCTGAAGTACGGGTAAATGTCTGGCTTAAGGGGCTAGAATTTGTTACAGATTCAGCCACCGTGATTTGGCTGAGACTCTCAAAGGAGGGGGTTTGGTCTTCGGAGAAACAGACGGGGAATAAAAGGAAAAACAGAAGTAATAGGAATTTGTTCATAGCTGGTCTACGAGCTTGAAGAGGGAAAAGTTTCAATTTCATAAGCAGGCTCATAGAGCCCGCTTATATTCAGGCGCAAATTGGATCAGTCTAAATCGCTTCTAGTAACCGCTTGTTTAGGCATAAGAGTTGTGACCAAGGGCCTGTGATCCGATGGGTTACGGGCCTCGGCATCAACTCGACCATCAACATAGGAGTTTTGCAAACGATAGGCTAGCCAGTTAGTGGCAAAAATATAGTCAATACGATCTTTGTAGGAGCCCATGAAACGGGGTTTGCCGCCAGCGCGTAAAAACTTTTTGACCAGATATGTGTAATTGTCAGCAATGGCAACATCTCCAAACACATCGCGAAACAAAAGCATTTTGCTGCTGTCAAAGTCATATACATATTGAGCTTCCCCGGTAATCTGCTCTACAGTTACAGAACCGGGGGTGTCGTTCATATCGCCCATCAGAATGATGTTAGAGTTACTCTGGGCGATTTCTTCCATTTTACTGCGTAAAGTGTGTGCCTGAGCCAGTCGCTTTAAATCTTCGGGCAAACCGCCGATCTGGCTTTTTAAGTGAGTCACTAAAAAGACAATTTGTTCTCCTGAGGCTTTGATTTTAAGCTCTACTTCCAGGATTCCTTTGGACAGGGTCTGTCCCGGCAAATCCAGCATGACTTCATCGCGGCTCATTACCTGAAGTGGTTTTGAATAATCGAAGTTGGCCACAGGCTCGCGAACCAGTTCGAGTTTTTCTGTATTGTAAAGAAGGGCTACATCCTGTCCTGTATATTTGTCAAAAGAATCAAAATGAGCTATGGCGTAGGTCTTTTTCAGAAAGGGTAACAAATCTTCCAGTACCTTGCGGTTTTCCACTTCCTGAAGGCCAACAACATCAACTCCGTTACGATTGATGACATCTGCCGTCTGGGCCAGCTTCTCAGGGTAGTTTTCTGGAATTTTATCCTGATCAATTTTCACTTCCGGGTCATCTTCAGTATCGTAGAGAAAATAGGTATTGAAGGTCATTATGGTGATATTTTCAGCATTATCAGCCGCACGGTAGAGGCTGGCAAAGCGGCTGGAGTTGGCCTCGGAAGCCACCTGAAACATGAGGCTTAAAGCCAGACAGAAAACCAAAGCACTAGTTGGAAATCGACGCATAAATATCATCCTTTTTATTAGACCAGGAAAATAAGTATAATTTAAAAAAGAACATCGTCAAGGGGCTCACAATTCCATATCTTCAAACAGAAGAACCTCGGCCAGCATTCCACCAAAAACGATACCGGATGCGGCAAAGAGCATTTCAAAACCAAGGGTGGTTGCGTTGATACTGTCCTTGGCTATGAACCCTTCCATCATCCTGTAGCCAATAGAACCGGGAACTAGAAGAATCATAGGGGGGAGTACACTAACCTGTAAAGGAACCCTGGCCAGTTTAAAGCGGCTGTAGGCAAAAATCCCGATCAGAAGTGAGGCAGTAAAGGTACAGAGGGCCAGAGGAAAATCGGCTCGCATACCAAGAAAGGCCCCCTGCGATATAATGGCGTTGAGTGAGCAGAAAAGGATTTCTCGGTCACGAACTCCAAAAATGATACCCAGGAAAATGACAATAAAAAAAATCAGAATGTATGATTCCATCATTTCCAGACTCCCGAAAGAGACAGGGGTAGATAAACACCAAAGGCAATATAAACCAGAATCAACAGGGATTCCATCAGTCGGGCCGTACCGCTTACGAGCTGTCTGTGGGAAAGTTCAGCCAAAGCATTGGTCAGGGCCAGGCCAGGGACCAGAACAATTAGCCCGGCCAGAATCAACTGGCTTAAGGGAACTTTAGGATTTATGGATGCGTATCCCAAAGCCATTGTGGTTGCAATACTTGCACAGAAAAAGTTGGAGAGAAAAGAGCTGTGAACTCCCCGGCTGGAGAGTTTTTCCATAAAAAATACTCCTAGAGATAGAACACCTGCTGCCATGCTGTCCCAGAGATTTCCCTGAAGCAGACGGAAGAACAGGGCAGAAACACAAAAATAACCGAGGGCCTGGGCCCAGGCTGGATAGGGAAATTTGGCCTCCTGAATCATATCAAGACGCATCTGGGCCTGGGTAATGGAAATAGTTTTTGAGGCAACAGCATGGGCTAAATCAGAAAGGTCATGTAATTTTCCCAGATTCAGACCAATAGACTTGATCCTTAGAAGATAAAAATCCAGGGTTCTGGTCTGGCGGTTTTCAAGCTGCATATGAATGGCAGAAGGATAGACAATCAGCTGGCAATAAAGGTTTAAAGATTCACAAATCTTCTGGATACGATATTCCAGGCGATGAGAAGAGCAGCCACTTACCAGAAGGGCTTCTGCTAATTCCAGGATAAAAGACTGTAGTTCCGATTCCGAAACATCCTGTGGATCATTTTTAATGTTCATGAGTCTGGGTTATACTATAGATCTGTGAGGTGAGACTATGGGAAAACTAAATATTCACGAGGCTTCTTCAATTGCTTCCAGAAAGAAGAGCCTTCTGGTTTTACTGGTTAAGGCTGGGGGCAGGCTTTTGCGCAATCCCAAGGCTTTGCTTAGTATGTCATCCACTTTGAAGACCTTTCTGAGGCTCTTGAAGGCCTGGGCCCTCAGGGACTACCGTGATGTTTCCTGGAATTCTATTGTAATGCTGACGGCGGCTGTTGTCTATTTTGTGAACCCTCTGGATGCTATTCCTGATGTTGCCCCAGTGATTGGTTTTCTGGATGACATTGGTGTGATTGCCTTTGTTCTGAATTCCATCAGTGCGGATATAAAACGCTTTGAGGAATGGGAAAAGGCCCAGAAGTATCGTATCTAGCCTGCCATTGTTTATTTTTTCCAGAACTTTTGGACAATGAAGATCAGCATTGCGGTTGCAGCCAGTACTAGCAGTAAAACAACTGTGCTTAGATTTTCTTCGGTTATACCGAGACTTACCAGCCAAAGAACCGGCAGAGGGGAACTTTTAAGAACCATTTGAAATCCCAGATCGTATTTGGGGGTCTGATCCATGATCAAATCAGGGAACCGGTTCAGTAATTCTGCTTCAATTTTTTGTGTGGTCTGAGTCATTTTCTGTCTGATATCCATCTGGGCTTGGGTGTAGCGAATTTCATTCAGCTCAAGCTCAATCTCCAGCCATTTCACATCAGATAACCAGCTTGTACTTGTTACCAGATCTAAAGTCAAAGTAGCATAAGGTCCCTGCTTGTCGGAAAGATAAACCCGCCTGCGGTGCTGCTTCAGTTGCAAAAAAGGGCGAAGCTCCCTGGCCTGTACCCCGATCTCTTTTAAAAGTGTATACAATCTGTCCCTGTCCTTGGATACAACCAGATTAGGCAATAGTTCTGTCCTTGGACTGGCCCCCAAAACAACATCCAGTTTATGTTCAATCCTGGTGAGTTTTTCCATGTCTTCATTTTGACCCAGTTTGATTTGAATCAGCTGCCTGTTATCCTTTTCAATGGCTGCTCCTGAGATTATTTCGCGGCTGCGATGCCGAATTCCGTGGCCCTGATTCATTAAATCCAGTCGTCTGGTATCAAAATAATAGTCGGAAAACAGCTCGTCCCCCAATTGTGTATAAAACCGCGAATTATCCTGATTTAGCCAGGAGGGGTCCTGAAACTTCTCCAATAGCCAGCTCCACAGGGTTTCCTGAAGTGCAAGTGGCACGCGGATTTTTCTTTCATGTTCGATTCGTTCTGCTGGTACAGAAAAAATCAGGAGCAGAAACAGTACAACATACATAGCTATAGCTCGTAATATTTGTTGATATCTAAAACCTTCATTTTGCCGGTATACCCAATTGATTTGAACTGTTTTTCCAGTTCATCTGGAGTACCCTTGAGTGCCGGGAAGGTTTGAAAGCGCATAGGTACAACCAGGGCAGGCTTGACTAAAGAAGCGGCCACGGCGGCTGTCCTGGGTCCCATGGTGTATTGCCCCCCGATACAGACCAGCATAATGTCCACTTCACGCACCAGGGTTACAAGCTTCATATCCATAAACAGCCCGGTATCTCCGGTGTGGTAGACAGTTTTATCATTTTCAAAGTGGATCAGAAAACCAATGGCCGGTCCCGCACTCCAAATCTGATTGTTTTCATCTATAACTTCGGAACTATGAACAGCCTGGGTAGCCATTAAATAAACATCAGGCTCCAGTCGAATCTCCCCGCCTACATCCAGTTGCAGTTCGCCGGGAATTCGATCTGCAGGAAACTTCAGAGTATGAATCAATCTACTGGCCAGAGAATAGGTTGTTATAATTTTGGCATTGGTCTGATTCAGAATTTGTTCGGTATCTCCTAAGGCATCCCCGTGCCCATGGGTTAAAAGAATATAATCAGCCTTTTTCAGATCAGCCAGAACCTGGCGGTGGGAAGTATTGAGGGGGTTGGCAATCCAGGGATCAATAAGGATGACGGTACCCTTGTTACTTTTTATGCGAAAGGCAGAATGCCCATACCAGGTTACTTCCAAAGCGTGGGCAATAGGCAGACAAAGAAAAAACAGCAGCAATAGATTAGGCATTATTGAATGCTCTGAGCCTGTTTAAGCTGTCCTAACCTTTGTAAATCTTCTGTACTGATCAGGTGCAGTTGATGATAGATCAATAAAACATCTTCCAGTGTGACTAAACTAAGCTGCCTTATTTCACTGACGGAATTTTGAAGGCCCAGTAAAGAAAATGTGGCGACTAGTTCAATATTTTTTTGTTCGTACTCTTTTTTTAAGACTTCCAGTTCTTCCTGGGACGGACTCATCAGACTGCAATGGATGGCTCGTTTGCAATCCTTTTTTAAGCCTAAAAAGTCTCCATTTCTTAACCAGACACAGGGAAGTTCAAGTTTTACAGCACAGGCCGGAACCCAGGCCAGAGAATCCTGCTTGGCTATCAGGACATCTGTGGCATAATCATCCAGAATTGCACAAGCCATATTGGCAAACTCCAAAAAGCAGGCTGGAGTTGCAAAACCCCTAAAAAAATCAATGTCTAAAAGACCTTTACGAATGGCAATAATATCTGTGTCATAAAACATCTGAGCCAGTGTTTCTGTAATTTGACGGTTCATAATCTTTCCTCGGTTTAGTTAAAGCGGATGAGGCAATAGTTTTTTTTGCCAGCCCTTAATACCATAGTTGATTCTGTAACCAGATTGTTGGGCCCCAGTTTCAGATTTTCATCATCTACTCTTTTATTGTTAATGTAGATCCCGCCGCCCTTGATTCTTTGGCGACCCTGACCCTTCGAAGGAACAAGCTTTGCTTCAACCAGCACATCTAAAAGCGACAATTCCCCTGAATCCAGGATGTTTCTTTGCTGAACCAGAGAAGGAACATCACTAAAAATTCCGCTTAAAGAGGCATCATCCATCTGGGTGATTTCAGCCCCAAAAAGAATCTGGGAAGCCTCTATGGCCTTTTGGGCCAAAACTTCACCGTGAACCCGTTTTGTGATATCAAGAGCCAGGGCTTTTTGGGCAGTTCTGGCCTCTGGTCTTTCTTTTAAATCCTGTTCCAGTTGTTCAATATCTGAGTCAGAAAGCAGGGTAAAATAGCGAAGATACTGCACTGCAAGACTGTCTTCTGTCTGTAAAAAAAACTGGTAGAACTGATAGGGGGAGGTTCTTTTTTCATCCAACCAGACCGTTCCCTGTTCGGTTTTACCAAACTTCTGTCCATTTGCCCCTTGAATCAGAGGAAAAGTTATACCAAATGCTGAACCGCCCGTTTTGCGACGGATTAAATCGGTTCCAGCTGTGATATTTCCCCATTGATCCGAACCACCGATCTGTAGATTGCAACCATAGGTTTCATAAAGATGTAAAAAATCATAGGACTGGAGAATCTGGTAGGTAAACTCTGTAAATGAAATTCCTTCCTCTGAATCCAGGCGTTTCTGAACCGATTCTTTGGCAATCATTTCACTGAGGCGGAAATTTTTTCCAACATCCCGTAAAAAGGGGATCAGGCTGAATTCTTTCATCCAGTCCATGTTGTTCACCAGTCGTCCCGAAGATTTAAGGTCGATAAACTTTTCAATCTGCACTCTTACGCAGGCAACATTGTGGGCGATCTGTTCTTCATCAAGAAGATTTCTTTCCTTGCTCTTCCCCGATGGGTCCCCAATCATTCCTGTGGCCCCACCAACAACAGCAATCGGAGTATGCCCGAGATCCTGGAGGCGTTTCATCATCATCAGAACAAAAAGATGGCCCACATGCAATGAGTCGGCAGTTGGGTCAAATCCGGCATAAAATGTATAACTTAAATTGTCCAAATCAATGTCTTCACTGGTGATTTGGGAAATCAGACCCTGATTTTTTAGTTTGGCAATAGTGGACATATGTTTAGTCTCCAGAGGATACAAAATCCGGACGATTTTATCATAGTTGGCACAGAATCAGTTTTTAGCTTTGGGTTTGAAGAGATTTTTTACCAGGTTGGCAAATTTAGAACCACTGACTTCTTTCTTGGCCAAAGAATCTGTTTCACTCTTGGAAGCAGGGGGCGCAGTAGGGCTGTCTGAGATTCCAGCTTGCTCAAGGATGTCCGTTTCCTGTTTGCTCTCAATTTCAGGCTCAGGGGGTGGGGGTTCAAGTTCCTTTAAGATTCCCCAGTTTTCCGCAATGGTTCTGGCAGGTTCGTAACCCTTTAACACATACATTTTTAATGTTTCTATAGCTCTTTTTGTTACTTTAGGATTAGGAAAATCCATGGCTGTTTCTAATAGAGGAATCAGTTCCGGCTCTAAAAGATCACTGATTACATAAATGGCTGATAGCTGTCTGTTTTCTTTACCTGATTCCAGCATTTCTTTAAGTTCAGAGGAGGTGTTCACCATCTGGTGAGGATGAAGTGTGCGGATGGCATTAGCTCTTGCCCTGTCCACTCTTGATTTTACAAAGGGTACAATTTTTTCCAGATGGGCGCTGGAGCCTATCAGTCGCAGTGCTTCAATGGAATTGGCCTGAATTCTGCCATCGGGATGAGGTAGACATTCCACCACAAACTCTTCAAGGACATCCTGTTTGCCAGCCCCAATAGCCATCAGGTAGGAGGCCAGAAGCTTGCGAGTTCCGCGTTCTACAATAACATCTTTTAACTCGGGAAGCAGATGAAACCAGTTTTTTTCCATAAGACGAAACAGACCGTTGATAGCTTCCTTTTCCTCAGCTTGACCGATTCGTTTCAAAAGTTCTTTCTGATCGGCAATATCTTCCGCAGTTACAGCCTGGGGAGGATTGGATTCCAAAACTTCGGGTTCAACTTGCTGTACCTGTTTTTCCTTAATGTCCTCTGGTTCTGGTGCCTCTTGAGGTATTGGTGGTACTGGTTCCGGCTTTGGTGGTGCGGAAATTTTTCCGGTTTTTTCGAGGTAGGCAATGGCCTGCCTCACATGTTTGGTGACCATTGAGTCTTTGTCATGCAAAAGACTTTTGAGGCAGGGAAAGGCTTTGGTAAGGCTTAGTTTCACAATCACATAAATTGCGGCTTCCTTGTCCAGGGCCTGACTGTCTGCCTGGGTCAGTTTGCGAATCGATTCGACCACAATATCATCGGATAAGGCTTGCAGTTTTCGTAAAGATTCCTGCTGGACCATTGCAGAAGAGTCCCGTGAAAAACGAATCAGAAGTGAGGTGGTTTCGGGCCGGTCAAAATGGGAGAAGGAAGCCACCACGGAATGACGGATTTTTTCATTGCCCGACCGCAAAAACGGAGCGATCACAGCAAAAACATGATTGCCCCCAAGTTCAGCACAAATTGGAATCAATTGACTTATGATCTGCGGGTCTTTTTCCCTTTGTAGCTGTTCCAGAAGTTTTTGCAGATCCTCAGGTTCGTTGGCAGATTGAAGCATTTGCTGGGTTGCTTTTTCCCGGACCTCTTTGTCCTCGGATCCTAGTTCTTCAACAGCCTGTAGCTCCTCAGCATCCATGGGAGGAGGATTTTGCAGGTTGCCAAAAAGTTTGGACTGGAGTTCCAGAGCTGCAGCCTTGGCTTCGTGCCGGGTTTCTGAGGAAAAGTGATTGTGCGCAGCAAACATCAATAGACCATAGGCCTCGTGGTTGCCAAGTTTGAGCAGGGAGGTAAGCGTTTGAGACCGAACATGTGCGTCTTGGTGGACCAGGTTGATTTGCAGGGCTTCGATGTTCATGAGAAATGTATTCTAGCGTAATTGTTAAACCTTCGCTTCTACTATGTCGATAAGCTATACAAAAATAGGCTTGAAATCAAAATTATGTATGATTTAAGTGGGGGCTTTGGGAGATTGTTATGAAACGCAAAATTGTGGTAATTGCTCTGGTATGTGGGTTTCTGGGCTCCAGTTATGCCTTTGATGGTGGTTATGCAGACGATTTTGATCAGGCTGTGGCACCGGCGGATCAGGGATATCAAAGATTTCGCAGCAACTCAAACCGGTTTTCCCAGTCTGCCCCATCGGTAGCCAATAAACCACAGGCAGTGAACAGACAGAATCAATGGAATCAGGCAGAGCCAGATTATCAGGAGAGTATGGATGATTCCCACTCAGCGGATTATTATTCCCACCCGGCCTATAATCATGTACCGGCCAGAGCACAAATGCCCAATCCAAATAATCCAAGACCTCGGTATTCCAATCAGCCCCAATATCAGCCTGATTTTGATGATCAAGGCGATTTTGTGATAAACGATCAGACTGGTAAAAAAATGTATCTTAAGGATTTGCAGTCCCAGAACCAGCCGATGCCCAACCGTCGGCAACCAGTGCAGGATACAGGCTGGGCTGAAGAGTCCTATGATGAAGCCCCTGTTCAAGCCAACAGTCACAGAAATGTCAGGGCACAGGCTCCTAGACAGCCATCATCCGAAGCCTATCGCTATGATGACCCAGCCGAGAGTTATGCGCAGAATGCTTCACCTCAAGGCCCACAAAGGCGGGAAGCGGCATATTCTCAGGGTTATGCCAACCGTGCCATGGGAAGGGAAGAGTTGTCCGTTGCTCCAAAACAGGCAGCCTTGCCTAAGGCTAAACAGAAGAGAAGTTCTGGGGGAAGCAGCCTGAATCCATTCAGAATGTTTCAGAGACTAAATCCATTTCGCTGATTTAAAACATAGGTCTTCTGGATTTTTGAGCCTTGTCATTTAACAAAGTCATTTCAAAGCCTAGTTCGGAGCGGCGGTTGAGTCTGCACCGGAAGTGGCGGTTTTGAAAGCGAAAATACAGGGTTGGCCCGGTAGTATCAAATTCAATAATCTGATTGATGGCAACGGCCTCATTCAAATTAACAGCACTTAAAGACAATAGAGCCTTTCTGGCAAGCTCAAGAATCCTGTCTGCCGGTATGGTGGGATAATACTGGTGAAAAAACTGGGCGTGAATCATGATTACGATGGATTGGAAATCCAGACTTTCCGGTAACTCGATAATTCGTTGTGGGTTCAGCTTTTTGTAGATAGCCTGCACCACAGCCTTGTTGGTTTCATGTCTGGAAAAATCAAGACAGCGAAACAGGGTGTTATTGTGGATTAATTCATCGTCTCCAGCGTGAGTCAAGCCCAGAAACTGATTGCGCCTCTGTGGAAGCCAGGTTTTGGCCCTTTGATAAAAATCATGTAAAAATTGTAGTTGCTGGTGCACACTCAAGGCTTCAAATTGATTTTCCATAAGTCTGACCCATTTCCTTGCGAATTTCATTTCTGAACCAGTGCATATCTATATTGGGGCAGGTTTTTTTTTGCAGTTTGCCGCTTTGCATCTCATAGTGCCCATAGATGTTATCAATAGAAATATTGTAACTAAACATTAAATCTATTACAAACTGGCGTATCACATTGAGCTGTTCCTGGCTGAAATCCCGCTTTCCAATCAGACTGATGCCTATGGAGTCCC
>JACFNL010000028.1:22029-38850 GCA_019454875.1 Candidatus Cloacimonadota bacterium
TTTAAGAGGGTTCGGCCTTTTTGAATTTTTCCGTTTTCCCAGGGTTTTTGTACACCGGGCAGGGGTCTTCCGTTCAAAACAACATAGTTGTACCCAATTTCGCTCCAGCCTCTGTTCTGATGCCACATGTGAATGAGGTCGCGGTTTCCGTGTTCCGAATCTGTACAGTGGATGATGATTTTTTTAAACCGGAAATTGCCATGCCACAGGGAATAGATAAACAGGCAGAGAAGAAAAATCATGGTTCTTAAAATAGGTAGCCAGTACACCGCAAAATTGTAGCATGCCTTCTGGTATACTGTTCGCGCTTGTAAAAAAGGACACTAATTTATGCGGATTCTTGCTCTGATTTTGTTCATGCTGCTCACAACGGGGAGTTTTTCTGGTACGGGTTTGAGTTGTCAGTCCTTGCCAATCATGCTTCATGTGTATTTAAGAAACCATCTGACTCTTAAGGCTGTGACTCCTGAAATTAGGCAAAGAACCGCTGAACAGTTGATTAAGGCAATGGATCCGTCTCAGGTATCTTTGTTAAAACCCGAGGTGGATGAAATCAAAAAGCAGATCGTATCGATTTTTGACAGTTCCATGGCAGGAGATTGCAGCCCCTTAAAACAGGTTCAGGATGTGATGGTGGCTAAATCCGAAACGGCCTTAGCTTTTGCTAGCAGTGTTTTAAGTGTTGGGTACACTTTGGATCAGAGTACAGAATTACAGACAGATCCGAAGGAGAGGGGATACCCCGAAACTGAAAAGGACAGGCAGGAATTGCAGCTAAAGCTGATTCACTTTCAGATTGCCAGTTATCTTGTAGGTGGAATGGAGCTTGAGGAAGCAAAAAAGCAGCTTCTTCACCGCTATGAACTCGGAGCAAAACGCACTAGAGAAAGAAAAGACTCTGAAATGCTGGATTTGTTTGTGAGTTCGTTTGCCCAGGCCCTGGACCCTCACTCCAGTTATCTGTCCCCATCGCGCATGCAGGATTTTCAGATTGCCATGCATTTATCTTTGGAAGGAATTGGTGCCCAGCTTACCTGGAAGGATGGATATACAATTATTGATGAAATCATACCTGGGGGTGCAGCGGATAGAGTTGGACTTCTAAGACCAAGAGATAAAATTCTGGCTGTAGCTCAGGATAAGGATGCCTTTGTTAATGTAATGGACATGGATCTTCCCGATGTAGTGCAACTGATTCGTGGCAAAAAGGGCACTCGGGTACGGTTATCCATTTTACGGCAGGGAGCTGAGACAGAGAGGCTTGAGGTCAGTATTGTAAGGGACAAGATTGATATCAAGGATTCTGCTGCCAAACTCGAGATACGAACCTGGCCTGTAGATGGAGTAAATTACAGGTTTGGGATTTTGGAACTGCCTTCCTTTTATGGGGATCCACAGGGAATCAGATCTTCTTATAAAGATGTTCGTAATCTGCTTTCCGAAGCGGAAATGGCTAAAGTGGATGGACTGGTTCTGAATCTATCCCGTAATGGGGGTGGTCTTTTAGAGGATGCAGTGAGAATCAGCGGTCTTTTTATCCACCGTGGGGCTGTGGTTGCCACCCAAAGCGCAGCAGGGATTGATGTGCTTGAGGACAAGGATCCTGCCATTCAGTACCGTGGACCCTTAGTTGTTCTTACCAGTCGCCGAAGTGCATCGGCATCAGAGATTCTGGCCGGAGCTATCAAGGACTATCGCCGTGGTGTGATAGTTGGGGATTCCCACTCCTTTGGCAAAGGCACGGTACAGATGTTCACCCCACTTTCTGAGGAATTGGGTGGGATTACTGTAACCACTGGCATGTTTTTTCGTCCTTCAGGCCGTTCTACCCAGGCTTTGGGGGTTGAGGCTGATTTGATCCTTCCTAGTATCTGGGATCGGGATGATTTTGGAGAAAAGTCCATGGACTATGTGCTTCCAACAACCAGTATCCAGCAGTTCCGTTCTTATCAGGCTAATCTCTTAGATTCCCAAAGGGGTTTTAACCCGGTATCACAGACTCAGATTCAGGAGTTAAACCGCTTGTCCCAGGCCCGCACCTCAGCCAGTACAGATTTTGCCAAAATTTTGGAAGAGGTTAAGGAGATTGAGAAAAACCGCTCTGTCATCCGGGTATCAGAAATGATGAACAAATCTGAAGAAACCAAAAAAAATGAGGCTGAAGACGAAAAGCGACCCAGAGCTGAACTGATTGCTGAATACGACAGGCCCTATCTTGAGGAGTCAATGCAGATTCTGACAGATCTTATCCGGTTTCAGATATCTAAAACCCCGTAGCGGGCCCGAATAACATCGATAAGATCGGTGGTTGAATGATCCTTTAAAAAGGACAGGCTAGTCACAATGCCGCCCTTGTTAAGGACAATGTCGCTACCTACAATCTCTTCGGGTTTCCAGTCTCCGCCTTTTACTAAGACATCAGGCTCCAATGCCCTGATTAACTCATAAGGTGTGTCATCCTCAAAAAGTATCACGGCATCCACACTTTTTAGCTCAGAGAGAACCAGGGCGCGATCCATTTCCAATACGATAGGTCTTAATGGCCCCTTGAGTCTTTTTATGGACGAATCAGAATTAAGACCAAGAATCAGAAAATCTCCTAAAGCCCTGGCTTCCTTCAGATAGGTAACATGCCCGGCATGTAAAAGATCAAAACACCCGTTGGTAAAAACAATTTTCCTACCGGAAGTGTGTTGAAAAAGAGGTGCCAGAGAGTTTTCAGGAAATTTTAAAATCATAACTATCCAATCTGATTCAGATGTTTTAAAAGCCAGTAGGCGCACTGAAAGTAGATGGTGAGCCCCAGAAGGTCTGTCAGTGTGGTGACAAGAGGCCCAGAGGCAACAGCCGGGTCTACATCCAGACGATGAAAGATATTGGGAATGATGACAGAAAGGCACACTGCTAGAATGACCACGGAGAACACGGAACAGCCCACAATCAGCCCGTGCAGATTTATCCCATCTTTCAAAGCCACAATAAAACCAATCGTAATACTGCACAAAAGAGCTAAAATCAGACCAGTGCTGATTTCTTTGAAAAAATGTTTGATGGGAAAAGATTTACTGTACTGATTCTGGGACAACTGGCGAATAATCACGGTGGAAGTCTGTACGGCAATATTTCCGGCTAGCCCACAGATCAGGGTGGAAAAGGATAAAAGCCATACATGATCAGCCAAGGTATTGTCAGAAATGATTCCCGAGGCCAGGATTCCAGCCCCCATAGTTAGAAACAGCCAAGGAAAACGATAGGCCGCAGACTGTAAAGAATTGGTCCCGGAGCTTTCAATTTCCTCATGCAGGCCAGCCATACGGTACAAGTCTTCATCGTGCTCTTCCTGAATAATTTCAGCGATATCCTGTGGTGTCACCAGACCAACAAGGCGATGAATCCGATCGACTACCGGAATGGCCTGAATATTGTATTTAGTCGCAAGCCAGGCGATTTTTTCCTGATCTTCTTCAATCGACACAGTGATGACATCCTCTGTCATAAGCTCTTTGAGTGTGAGAGTTTCTGAGGCCAGGATCAGTTCCTTCAGGGATACCACTCCCAGAAGTTTTTTGTGATTGTTGGTGATATAGAGATAGTTGATAAAGTCATGGGGCTCAAATTGGGTTCTTAACATGTGGATAGCTTCAGAAACGGTGGTATCTGGATAAAATTCCACCAGCTCCTTTACCATTACCCCGCCAGCAGAATCATCAGCGTAAGCCAGAAGTTCTATGGCCTCGGTTCTGTCATCTTCTTCCATCAGGTTTAGAAGTTCGTCAATTTTCTCCTGTGAGAACTTGTTTAAAAGGTCGGCCGTGCGATCGGATGGCATATTTTCCAGGATATGAGTCAGATGCTTTAAGCCAAATGCTCTTGCAATTACGAGCTGCTGCTCGTCCTCAATATTGGTTAACACCTGTGCTGCATGAAAATCGTCTAACTTGGCAAAAACTTCCACCTGTTTGTTGTGGGGCAGTCCCTCGATCAATTCAGCTAAATCGGATGGATGCATGGAAGCTAAACGGGCAGGGCTGAAGCGAAGCAGGTCTTCGGACTCAATTTCATCACCTACCAGCTGATAGCGAATCCTTCGCTTGTCAATCAGCTCTTTGATTTGTCCCATTTGGCCTCACAATATGCCAGTGAGTAAAAAGACATCATATAAGGCATGGGTCCAGGCGGCTATCCCGAATCCCCTGGCCAGATAGAGGAAGGCCAAATATACACCGCTTACAGTGCGGAATACAAAAGAATCCATATCGAAGATATCTCCGTATGGTCCAACATAATGAAAAATAGAAAAGAGAAGAGAGGAAAAGATTAGGGCAATAGCAGCATTTCTATAGTCAAGATTCAGAGGACTGTCTTTGAACCAGGAATGCCCTACATAAAGACTTGATTCAATCAGAATCAAACGAAATACCAGCTCTTCATGGATACCAGCCCCTAAGGAAAGCATGAGGCTAATCCAGAAATCTGTAGCAAAGGTGGTCTGGCTTAAGGTAAACACATGGGGAATCGTGAGGAAAAAATTGGTTGCACTGAGGGCCACGGAACCTAATATGAGGGCATAAACCGAGGATTCAAGAATCATCAACAAAAACCAGGATGGATGAATCTCCACTTTGTCCCGCTTCTGATGATATCCGGCAGTGACCCCAAGCCCAATCAAAATCAGCACAACAAGAATGGGAAACCGGTCGAGGCCAATAAAGCCGGCCATGTTTCTCATCATGATGTCAGCACCGTTTCGCAAATTGGTAATTTGAAAAGCTTGTAGTGATAAGGCCAGTATTTCATACACAATAAACAGGGGTACAACAAAAAGGCAGCTGTAAACAGCCCTCCTGGTGTCTCTTAAATATTGTTCAACCCTGGTCATTGCCCAGGAATTATCGGTTGTGATCCTCGTTTTCCAAGCGTTTTAACTCCGCATGAGCAAAGTCTTTTAGAGCGTATAGAGCATGCAGGGCCTCTACAGGAGTCATTTTGTCTGGATTTAAGTCCAGAACTCTTTGTATCAGAGGAGAGGGTTTTACCGAGTCGGCCTGAAACAGGGTTTTTTGTTTGCCCTTCACAACCAGTCGTTTGCTTTCTGTGTCAAGGCCAATCACCGATGTTTTGGTGGCCTCCAGCTCCAGAAGTACCTTTTGTGCATGCTTTAGTACAGGTTCGGGCACCCCAGCTAATCGGGCCACATGAATCCCATAGGAACGATCTGCACTACCCCGTTTTATCTTATGCAGAAAAACTACCTGCCCCTTTTCCTCATGTACAGAAACACATAAGTTCCTGACCTCAGGGTGCAGGCCAGTGATCTGAGTCAGTTCATGATAGTGGGTGGCAAAAAGGGAAAGGCAGCCAATCTCTTTAACGATATGACTCAGGATAGCCCAGGCCAGAGAAAGGCCGTCAAATGTAGAGGTTCCCCGTCCCACCTCATCCAGAAGAATCAGGGAATCCGGGGTTGCTTGCCGTAACAGACTAGCCGTTTCACTCATCTCCATCATAAAGGTGGATTTGCCTGCACTCAGATTGTCACTAGCACCAATTCTGGTGAAAATTCTGTCCAGTGGCTTCATACAAAAACGGCTGGCAGGTACAAATGATCCAGCCTGAGCCATTAGTGCCATTAGTGCGGCCTGCCTCAGATAGGTTGACTTGCCCCCCATATTAGGGCCAGTAATCAAAAGAACCCTGTCCTGGTTTCTTTCAAGCATCAAATCGTTGGCTACAAAATTATCGACCACGGTTTCAACCACGGGATGCCTGCCCTCATGGATATGAAATATGGTTTCTTCTGTGAACTCAGGGCGGCAATAACGATTTTCCCGGGCCTGTAAGGCAAAGGACTGCATTACATCCAGAAAGGCAAAGTTCTCGGCCCAGGTCTGAATTGTTTCCAGGTTATTGAGCACAAACTGCCTTAGTTCAGCCAAAAGCTCCAGTTCAATCGACTGGCAGCGAAAGGATGCTTCAAAAATAGCCTGTTCTTTGGACTTTAACTCGGTGGTGGTAAATCGTTCTGCATTGCTTAAGGTCTGCTTACGGATAAAATGGTCTGGTACCTGTGTTGCCTGGGCTGAAGGAAGTTCCAGATAATAACCAAAAACCCGATTGAATTTTAGCTTTAATCCCTTCAATCCGCTGTTTTGTTTTTCACGGGCTTCAAGTTCGGCCAATACTGTATCGGCCTCATCACGAAGCTGTCTTGATTCATCAAGAATAGGGCTAAAACCAGGGCGGATAAAATTACCTTCTGAGGTTTTTAAAGAAGGCTCATCCACCAGGGTTTCTTCAATCTTTTGTATCAAAAGGCCGGGATCAGGTCGATTTTTAAGCCAGTGTACACCTTGAATCCCATTGAGTTCGGCAAGAATTAAGGGGATCTGGGACAGGGAGTTTTTCAGGCAGACAAGATCGCGGGGAGATACGGATTGGTTGAGAAGCCTTGAGCTGATGCGATACAGGTCATAAGTGGATCTTAAGGCCTCTCGAAGTTTTTGATGGGACAGTACTTCCTTACATAAAACCTCAACAATACTCAGCCTCTCATTTATCTCATCAGGATTTCTTAAGGGATACAAAAGAAACTGCCTAAGAAGCCTAGCCCCAGCCGCACTGACAGTCTTGTTAAGAACAGAAAACAGGCTGATTCCATCCTTTTCCGAAGAATTGGACGGCAAGATCTCAAGACTTTTAAATGTGCTCTGATCCAGATTAAGAAACTGTCCCAAGCGAGTTTCCTTAAGCGAGCAGATCCTTACGGCAATTCCCAATTCCTTGATGTAGACCAAAAGGGTTTCCAAACAATACCTGGCAGGGCTTAAGAGGTTTAAACCAGATGAGTTCCAGACGGGTTCGGATAGAATTTCTCCAGACTGCAAAAGGGGGAAATCCCGGCTGACTTTATAGTGAACAGGCTGAACACGAATGGAACTACAAAGAACAGGTTCAAGCAGGGGTAGATACTCCACCGATTCAAGAATCTCTTTGGGAATCAGAAGCTCGGATGGGTTGATAAGTAATAAAAAATCCAGAACTCCCGGCAATGTCTGATCCAGAAACACCTGGGCTTCCCCTGTGGTTACATCAGCCCAGCAAAGACAAAAACGGTTTTTTTGCTGGGTAATACAGGCAAGGTAGTTATTGCTGTCTGGCTTTAATACGCCTTCGAGGCTAACTGTACCTGGAGTGATAACCCGGGTGACGGCTCGTTTTACTATGCCCTTGGCCAGTTTTGGATCCTCAATCTGCTCACAGATGGCGATTTTGTAACCCTTGGCAATCAGCTTTGCTGCATAATCTTCATAGGCATGATAGGGAACCCCTGCCATTGGAACAGGGTTTTCCGAGGTTTTGTTCCTTGATGTCAGAGTGATTTGCAGTTCTTTAGCAGCGGTTTTGGCATCTTCATGAAACAATTCGTAAAAGTCCCCGCAACGAAGAAACAAAAGGGCATCGGGATGCTGGGCCTTAAACTCAAAAAACTGCTGCATCAGCGGGGTATCAGCTTGCATGAGGATCAACGGCGACGAATTTTATCAATCTGTCTTCTGGCATCGGTTGCCAGTGAAGAATTGGGCCAGCGGTTAATAACTTCCTGATAGGCAGCAATAGCCTGAAATTCATCATTGAGCTGAACCTCATAGAGGCGGCCAATCTGAAACTGGGACTGGGTGGCAAAATCGGAATCAAAATAATTGTTGATAATGGACTGGTATGTGGCAATGGCTCCATTGAAGTCCGAGAGTCTGTCCGATTGAACCTTAGCCCTGGCCAAAAGTGCCTTTTGTTCATAATCTGTCTGAGGATAGGCATTGGCAATGTCAGTATAAACATCAAGGGCCCCGGAATAATCCAGTTCTCTGGCAACCAGAATTTCAGCGACCTGGAACAGAACCGAGACATATTTGCGGGAGGATGGATATTTTTCAGCAAAAAGGCGGTAGGACTTGAGGGCGTCACGGTATTTTTTAAATTCTGTGAACTCAAGCTCGGCAATTCTTAGAAGAACCTCGGAGCTGACTTCAGGGTTTTCCACCAAACTGAAAAAGGCTTTATAGTTCAGGTAGGCCTTTTCATAATCTTTAATTCTTAAATCATAAAGTCGGGCCAGTTCATAATGAATGCCAACCTGTAGCTGAAAGTTTTCCGTCTGTCGCAAAAGTTTTTCGTAAGCCTGAGCTGCCCCTGCATAATCTCTTTTTCTGTAGAAACTCTGTTTAATATCCTGAATTGGCCCCAGATGTCCATAACCAAGGGTTTTTAATGTTACTGGTTTTTGTTTGGCCATCAGCCCTTTATAACGATGGATTTCCGCATCAATTTTTTTAATTTCTGAGGGCGGAACCATGAGTTTTCTTGCCTCTCTGCCAAGCTGGATTGCTCCATTAAAATTGTCCATTTTATCCCCAAGGATCTGAATGGCCAAAAGAGCGGCTTCCAGGCGGGTTTCATGGGCCGCTGCCTCAGAATATACCTGTCGATAGGCTTTTAAAGCATTTTGCAGCTGATTGGTCCGTAAATAGAAGTTGCCTAACTCCATGCGAATCTGGCTGGCAATGGTTCTGTCCTTTTCCAGACGCAGATAAAGAAGATATTTGCTCTCTGCTTCCTTGATAAAATCCGAGTTGTTACCAAGGCTTCGGGCGGATTTTAGTATCATACCCTTGTCTTCGGGGCCAAGTTTTTCCAAAAATTCGTCCAGCCTTGCCAGAAGGATACTTTTTCTAAGTTCTTCTTCTCTGGGGCGGATTTCACGAAGATTGCGCTCATGCTTAAAAGTCTTTTTTAACTCCTCCAGAAGTAAAAGAGCCCGATCGCGGTTTTTATCCTGTTCACACAGATCTATCAGATGTAAAAGTGATAGTTGAGCCCATTCTGAGGCTGGGGCCACCTGATAGGCTTTCTCAAAGGATGAATAGGCTAAAAGACGATTTAAATCATAGGTGTAGGCATGGTATCCGGCCATATAACTAAGCTGGGCCTGAACTTCGACGGATCGGGCCAGACTAATGCTTTGATTTAACCAGCGCATAGCCTGGGCAGGTTCATTCACACCCATAAGAGAATTATAAAAATCAAGGCATAACAGGGCCCGGGCATCACTTAAGTTTCCTACGGGAGTTGGAAATTTTTGGTTCAGAAGTTCATAGACCCTTTCGGCTTCGCGAATATCAAACCATGTCAGCAAATGAATTCTGGCATGTTGTAACAGCTCCTGTTCATTGGATCGGCTGCGGGGCGGCAAGGAAGCCAAAAGCCGGGTAGCTTCAATCTGCTGTAACAGGGACGCGGAAATGTTTTCGTAACCGCGACTTAAGTTCTGCATGGCCTTTTCGGCTAAAACGGGGTTTCGCATCTGTAAGTAGACCCTGGCCCTTTGCATGTGAACAACATCCCGTTCGGCCTCTGATTTGGCCAGGCTCAGGGCTTTTTCCAACCCCTGTAAGGCTTCTTCTGGTCTTTGTAACTGCAATAACAGGATTTCGGACCCACGAATGGAATCGACTAGGTTGCCTGTAGCCATCAGGCGGTATACCTCATCCAGTAAAACCAGATCCTTTTCGCGGATTTTAACCTCCGCTCTGGTCTGCGGGTCGGAAAAATATTCCTTCATCTGATTAAATACATGAATTGCTGAGGGTATGTCCTTCAAATCTTTGAGAAACAAATCTCCAATCTGGAAAAAAATTCGGATGTTGGCTGGTTTTTGCGGGTCATCCCAGTCGATATCTTTTCTTAGTGCCGTAATAACTGATTCGGCATTGACTCTTCTGAGGATATTCTGAAATTCATCTTTTTTAGCCAAAGGGAGTTCCTCTGGCTTAATGCGGAAAATCCAGGTTTTGAACTCTCCCATTTTTTTCTCACGGTGTGGATTTAAATGGTTCCAGGCCTGTGCTAATACCTCAAATGCCAAAACAGCAGGAGTATTGGCATTTTTTAAAAGGCTGGAAATGAACTCACTGGCTTTGGGCCAGTTTTGAGTTTCCAGCATCAAGATGGCTTTTCGGGAAAGAATAAAAATCTGGTCCAGATCCGAGCCTGGGGTCTTTTCCATTTTGATTTTTTTTGAATCTTCACTCAAAAAGTCCCATTCCAGAATCAGATAGTCAAGATAACCAGGGTTACGGGCCTCAAATTCCGGCTTTTTGAGCTGTTCTTCAAAGAATCCCCTTAGCCAGTCAGCACGGGAGGAATCTTTAAGGTTGCGATTCAGATTTTTGTACATGGAACTTAGGGCCAATAAGGCGTTTAGACGGGTCAGGCCAGAGGAATTCTGAATCACCTGATAGAGCCAATTCTCATCCGAAGCAATACCAATTCTGGCAAGAAGTGCGATTTTGATATTCACAAGTTCAGGATGGGATTTTTCCTTGGCGTTTATCCTCAAAAGTTCGTCTAAAAGAGCTTTAAACTCCACTCTTCCAGCTTCAATCAGAGGCTTTTGATATTTTAGTACCAGACTTAATACTTCTTCGCGGTCTGCAAACTTTTTACCGAGTTGAAACAGACTGGCCTGGAGTATGGCAAAAAATTCATCCCCATGGGTTTTTGCAAAATTCTCCATGGTACTGAGGTAGCGATCCACATATTTAGGGTCATCCTGAATATTCTGAAGCTTGAGTGAAACTGCCTTTTCAAGCCAGTAGTCCCTCTTCTCAGGGTTTCTTCGGCTTAAAAGTATGGCTGTGCGACTGGCCTCTTCCAGTTTTTTATCAGCAGTTTCCAGAGTGAGTCTTAAGGTAAGGGACTCTACGCTGTCTTTGTTAGGAAGCGATTTTTCCAAAAAGTCCCAGGCTGATTTGATATCACCGGTGTGAATCATGTATTCAATCAGATAGGGAGCAGCCTGCTCAATTCTTGCAGTAATTCCACTATTTTGTCTTAAAGCCCTTGCAATCACCTCATTGGAAGTTTTCAAAATCCCGGTTTTTAACTCTTCCTGTTTCTGTTCTTCCAGATTCTGCATATCCTTGGTTACAAAATGCAGATGCCTTAACCACAACAAAAAGGACTGCCACCGTACTTCCTCATCGGGATTTTGTTGAGCCCATTCCAAAAGTGTCTGTAATTGAGTTGCCTGATAGGGCAGTGGTCCTGCTTCCTGGGTAAAAATCTCAAACCGGGCCTTTTCTGAAAAGATGCTTTTTTGGGATAAAATAGTTTCCAGAATCTTTTTTGCCTCATCAGACTTGCCGAGCAGATACAGATATTTGCCCTGCAAATACTGCTGTTTCTCTGGCTCAATGGAAAGAGTTTGCTGCAACCGGGCTTCGTGGAGCTTTTGCATTAAAAGATTTTTTTCCAGCCGCTTCTGAGCCTCACCTAAATCAAGTCTGGCCAGCATTTCCAGATAAAATCTGGCCCGAGGATATTGATGGGCCTCTTCGGAAACCTCAGCTAACTGAATTAGAAGATCCTTTCGAGATGCCGGGTCAAGTTCCACCCGATCCAGAGTCTGGTAATACTTGTTGATCAGGCGAGGATTTAAGGTTTTTGCCTTCAGTTGCCTGTAAATGGCAGCTTCCGTATAAGGAAGATCCAGTCCGGCCAATCGCTCCATCTGGGCGGCCTGTTCTCTCACTGATAGAGATTTGATGCGTCTCCACTCCAGCTCTTCGCGGATTTCCTTGGGAAGTGGCATGGTTTGAGCCAGTTTCAGATGTTGTTCGGCTGTTTCAAAATCCCCGATATCATCCTGCAGGATCCGCGATATCTCATAATGTGCCCGAGCCTGCACTGGCCCAGGACGGAGTTCCTGAATGAGAAGTTTCAGTTGTTCCTGAGCAAAATAGTAACTGCCATAGTCCTTCAGAGTTAAAGCAAGTTTTAGCCTTTGTTCAGCTGACTTGCCAGTAGCTGTAATAGAGTCAAGAAGCTCAGCATGTGGTTTTATGGCCGAACGGGTTTCCGGATCGGCAATTTTTTGCAGCTCTGATACTATCTGCTGGGATTTGTGAAACTCCCCATGCACCCAGGCCAGAATCTGAATCCAGAGAAACTGGGTCAGTTGTCCGGTTCTGGTCTTTTGCCAGTCTGCAGGCAGTACAGCTTGCATAGCGGCAATTTCATGGATTGAAGAACGGGCCTTTAACAAAAAAAGTGCAGCGGAAGCCAGGTGTCGTTCTTCAATGTCCCCTTCCTGGACCACAGTTTCCAGATTGATTTGCCCGCTGGTGTCACCTAGATCAATAACACGAACCAGGCCATCCACTAACAGGGCCTTGATCCTCAGATCCTTCTGTTCTGAAACAAACCAGCTTTTAAGTTTTTGGGCTACAGGCGTGTAAAGTTTTAAATTGTAGCCACGGGCATATCCACCAAAATAGCGAAAAAAGTCCAGATCAAGGCTAAAAGGTGAAAAACTCAGAATGACTTTTAAGCCATTGGCAAAGTGCAGGGCATTGGTCATGCCCTTTAGCTCGTGTTCTATCAATAAAAATTCGGATTCTGCCTTGTAGGAGTTTTGCGGCCAGTGCTGGTTTAAATGTTCAAATGCTGTTCGTGCAAGTTCTGGCTGATCCCCGTAGAGCAAGGCCTTGCCTAATAAGAAGGTGGCTTTTTGCTCCTCAGATTCATTGCCTGGCTCTAAAAGGATTTGCCTCAGTGTCTGTACAGCCTGATCATAACGGCTTTCAAGAAGATAAAATTCAGCCAGCTCAAATCCGGCATTTTTGTTCTGCTGGGATGTAAGTGCTGATTGTCGGGACAGGACAGGGGAACTGTCCAGTCTTTGGGTGGGCCAGATGAGGGAGCTTAACAACAGGCCCGAGGCCAGAATTCTATTCATCAGTCATTTCACTTTTCTTGCTCTTTGTTCAGGGAGTGCTTATTATAGCCGACATGGGTAAACGAAGCCAAGGAAGAGAAATAGCAATTCTGGCTCTTTTTTCGCAATTTGTGTGCGAAGCGGAGTCATCTGTGTGGAAAGATACTCTGGATTTTATCCAGGCGGAACTGTTTCCTGTACCGGAAGTCAGACAGGATGTGGTATTCCAGCCTGATCCAGCCGATGCAGCAGCCGATTTAATTGATGAAGCTGATACGAATGAGGACGAGGTAGGGTCAGTTCTGATTCCGCAAAGGTTTTCTGAATCAGAACCTTTGAATGGGCCCCCTGTGGATCCGGCTGAAACCCCTCAGGACTCTCTTGATGAATCTGTGGTGGAAGTATCTGTTTTGCAAGATGATGAGTTATCCGATTTGAAGGAGTCTTTGGACTTTGCTGCAGAGCTTTGTGAGGCAGTGAGTGCAAAGATTTCAGTTTTGGATCCTATGATTCAGAAACATCTACAGAAGTGGGATCTGAAACGAATCGGGGTCATGGAAAAAACCATATTGCGATTGGCTGCGTATGAACTTCTGGAAACCAGACAGATTGCCCCAGAGGTTGTAATAGCCGAGGCTGTGAAGTTGTCCCTGGAATATTGTCAGGATAATTCACACAAGTTTATCAATGGGGTTCTGGCATCATTGCTTTTAGAAATACGCCCCACAGACTCTTCTGCAACCCAGGTCTTTGACTTTGGTTCCTACGATGAAGAGTAAGGCCTGTTGGTTCTAAAAAAAACGCCAGCTCAATTTATGAGCTGGCGTGATTCATTCTTACCCTGACTTATTGAGCCTGGGGCAATTGTGAAAATGTTTCTTTATGTTCCAAAGCCTTCATGATCTGGGTTTGTAGCAAGGAATCCATATCAAGATCATTCATTGCACCCTGAATCGATGCTTTGGAGTACAAAGACAAGGAGTCCAAAGACTCGGGGTTGATTTTGTGATAAACCACTTTTTCCAGAATCTGGCGAATTGCGTAATTTTCGGCCTGAACCTGTTTGGCTAAAGGTTCGCGAAAGGTTCCAAAGAGATAACGAAGCATCTTGGGCGCGTTTTTCACGATTTCACGGTACTCAGCTTCACGGGGAACAAAACGGGAGCCTAATTCCACAGTATAGGAGAGAATCCCATATTCACCATAAAGAAAGTCGTCTGTGTCTCCAGCAGCTGGATACAGTTCTGAGGACTGGATGGGGCGATAACCCATGATTTTACCCATTTCTGTTCCATGTTTTCTTAAGATGGAATCATCCTTGGCCTTGATTTTATCTGTATAACTCCAGGGCCAAAGAATCAAATCTGAATAGGAGTGAAAAGAAACAGCGGCCACAAAACCATACTTGTCTGCCAGAGCACGAACGGCCTGGTTTTCTGCTTCTGACATGGCACATGGACCCATGTAGGTGTCGGAACCGGCCCAGCTCGAAGCACCACTGACTCCCCATTTGTAAGAGTAGTTTCGGTTATTGTCCACTCCAATAGTCCCATTTTCATTCTTATTGCGGTTCTTTCTCCACATCGGCTGGCTTTTGTGGGAAAAAATTGTCCCATCCACATTGAGCATGGGAACAATAACGATTACGGAAGTATCCACAAGCTTAGTCGCCTCTGCGTCTTTTCCATAGTTTTCCACCAGATCACGAATGAAGTACAGGGGAGCTTCCACAGAAATCCACTCGCGGGCATGATGAGAACCTAAGACCAGATAGGATGGCTTTTCTCCGGAAGTGCCTGGATTTTTAATTTCCACGCCCCAGATACTTCGTCCCTCAGAGGTTTTACCGGCCTCAAAAAGTTTGATTTTATCGGGCATGGCAGCCACGGCCTGATCTAAAGCCTCTTTCATTTCTTCATAAGTGTGATAAATGCCTGAGGGGCTTGAGTTTCTGGTCTCATCCAACACTTCACGGAACTGAGATTCTGCATCAGGCATAATTTCTACGGAGCTTCTAAGAACATTTAAACTTCTAGCTCTTTGAGTTTGCAACTTCAATCGGGTTGGCCCATCCAGCACAATATCAATGCCCTCTGGGGTTCTGGCCATATAATCAATTCGTAAGTCGTGTAAAAGTTTCCAGTTTTCAGCATTGTTTGGGATCCTGACAATCGGATTGGCAGCTTGAGCCACGCCCAACAGACAGGCAGTTAGTGCAAATCCCCAAATTAGTTTTTTCATAGAGCCTCCGTGAGTGAAGAGTCTAATCAGCAAAATCAGAATGTCAATAGACCCCTGTTTATAATCCTGGTTTTTAATGTTATCCTTTGAAGGTTCTTGCCAATAAGGATTGATATGTTGCGAGCAATTAGTTGTCTGATTTTTATTTTCTTTCAGGGAAGAGTTTGCTCTGACCAATCTGATTTTTCCAATTTTGAGCCCGTGTCCTGGATGAAAGACTTTGTTTTAGCCCATAAAGAAGTTTACCAGACCGGTTCCACGGAATCGTTAAAAAAGCTGATGCACCCAGGTTATCTTGAAGTTTATCAGGAGCAAAAATTTGAATCATTATTTTGGCGGAGAAGAGAGTCCGATTCGATATCCGTAAATGGCCTTGATTACAAGGTTACAATGGCAAAAATTCTGGACTGGGAGTATCCAAAACCAAATGTTCTTGTCATGCTAGGGCGTTGGAATTCTGGGGTTAATCTGAAAGTTTTACGCGATGGAGAGCTTCTGATAAATAGGGATTCATGGTCTGATAATGATATGATTTTTGCAATTGAAAAAGGAGAACACGGATATCAGACAGTTTGTACTGCTGAATTGTATAAGCCATTGGAAGTGGATCCAGACGAGGCAAAAGATGTATGGAAAAATTCTACCCTTTTGTGCATGGAAGAGGATTTTGGAAAAACCAAAAGAAGAGAATGGCGTTTGCAAATACTAGGCTTCCCTCCAGATCAGTCAGGCCAGATGCAGGAGGGTTGATTCACCATGGAGGCAAATCTATGTGGGCACGAGGGAAATAGATAATCTCAGTTTTTTATGCTATGTTTTGAGAGTTCTTGCCAATGAGGGTTGATATGCTGCGAGGAATTGTTTTTCTGGTTTTTATTTTTTTCCAGGGAAGGATTTACGCTGACCAGTCTGCTTTCTCTCATTTTGAACCCGTATCCTGGATGAAAGATTTTGTTTTAGCCCATAAAGAAGTTTACCAGACAGGTTCAACAGAATCACTGAAAAAGCTGATGCACCCAGGTTATGCCGAGGTGTATTTGGATAGAAAGTTTGACTGGCTACTTCAGGTAAGAGAAGAGTCGGATTCTATTGTATTCAATCGCCTTGATTTTCAGTTTGTTACAGCAAAGATTCTGGACTGGGAATACCCAAAACCCAATGTTCTGGTCATGTTGGGCCGTTGGGACTACGATATCGATCTGGATTTTTTAAGTAATGGCAGGCTTTTGTTTAATAGAAAAACAGGTGCTGATAACGAGATGATTATTTCCATAGAAAAGAGAGAGGACGGTTATCAGGCAATTTGTAGTAATTCTTTGGTTAAGCCTTATGAAGTTGATCCTGAGGAAGCAAAGGATCTATGGAAAAGTTTTGTTAAGGGGTGTATGGAAGAAGATTTTGGAAAAGCCAGCGGTAGAGAAGCACTCCGGCAAATATTGGGCTTACCTCAGGAGCAGCCAAGCCAGATGCAGGAGAGTACAACTTCAGGGGCAATCAACTTAAATGTTTTGGATGAAAAAATATCTCCTTACTTTATATTTGATCGTGATAATAGTATCCCCAGACAGATTATCTGTCACGACGATTTTATCGTAAATTTTTCTTGACAGGATTTTGGACACCATTCTCCAATCCGTGCCAACCCCTCAAAAAATATCTGTTTTAGTACCTCATTTCTCTCTATGGCTGCCCGATCTCACAAAGCCCTTTCAAAAATTGCAAAATTTCGCAATTTGTCCATTCTAACCGCCTCCAAACAAGCCCAAAAACCCCGTGGTAACATAAATGTATGCAAAACCTACATC
>JACFNL010000171.1 GCA_019454875.1 Candidatus Cloacimonadota bacterium
CTGGATTTTAAGCACTGCAAAATAGAGCTTACACCAGCTATTGCGAACCAGTATTTTGGGTCAAGTTATTTTATACCGGGTCAGGGTGTTAATGGTTGGAGTTCTACAGAAGATCCAAGGCTGGCTGAGGATCGACTTTCGAGGGCAAATCATCGGGTCAATGGTATGCTGACACCACTAATCAAGATGATGAAATTTGCCAAACGGCATAATAAGGTTAATATCAAATCGTATCAGATTGAAGAAATAGCCACGCGAAGTATTTATTTTATGTCCAGCTATCGTGACGGGGTGCAGCAGATGCTACGCCACTTGAATTGGAGCGTGAATAGGATGCATCCGTTACAATTGGAGCGGCTGAGTGATTCAGAGTTTGGGAGTTTATGTCGGTCGGCAATTTTTGGGAATGAGTTTCCAGAGTAGGGAATAGTGTCAGATAAAATATATCAACCTCTAAGGCGATTGGGAGAAGATGCTGCATACACCTTCAAAGGGCTTCATAAACAGGCAGACTGGCTGATTCTTAGGTATAAGATTTGCCTTTGTGTGCCAATTGTATTCAGTATCGTTTCCCTCGGTTTTGACGATGTGTTCAATGGCTATGTGCTGAAATGTCTTGCAACGGTCTCTTTGATCGCTTCGGTGTTTGCATTGATTTGGCAAAGGGATTTTGAAAAATCAAGGGGCTATAGAGAACTGGCAGATAAGATTAAGATCGTTTATGACAGAGCTGAAGCGGCATTCTGTAAGGAAAGTCTTAACGAGTACGATGAGTTACTCACAATGTGGTCGGATTTGAGACAACAGCTAAAGGACTTCCCAATTGAATCCTGGGCGTACAGAAAGGCACAGAAGACAATCAAACAGGAAATGAACTTAACTTGGCTAGGGGGAGATTATTAGCTCAATCCTCGCATCTATTCCGGTATTGTGTTGGGCTGCAAAACGGGTGGGACTGGAGTCGGAATCGATAATTCAACGCTTTCCTAAGTGGCCTCTTTGGTTATCTGGGGAGTCGTCGCCCTCCTTGCGACAGTTAGAGGACTTTGCTCGCTGGACCCATACTCCGATTGGGTATTTTTTCCTGCCAGATGTCCCAAAACTTGTGTTGCCCGTATCGGATTTTCGTACAACGAGTTCCGATTCCTTGAATGAGCCGAGCCCAGAGCTGTTAGATACAATCTATCTTTGCCAGCAGAGACAGAGCTGGTTTCATGATTATGCCCGTATGCATGGTCTGCCTCGCCTTGAGTTTTGCGGCAGTGTAACCACCAAGAATTCCCCTGCTGAAGTGGCTGAAAGTATTCGGAACAAGTTGGATTTATCTTTGGAGGATAGAAAGCAGCTTCCAACCTGGAAGGAGGCTTTGCGTCAGTTGATTGATAAAGCCGAGGGAATTGGGGTATTGGTAATGGCAAGCTCCATTGTGGGCAGTAACAGTCATCGTAAACTCAAGGTGGATGAGTTCCGGGGTTTTGCTTTGGTGGACGATCTCGCCCCTCTGGTGTTTATCAATGCTTCAGATAGTAAAGCAGCCCAAGGTTTTACTTTGGCCCATGAGCTAGCCCATATCTGGTTAGGTGAGAGTGGGGTTTCTATGCCCCAGCTTGGTCAGAAATCCGGCCCACATATTGAAATCTGGTGCAATCAGGTGGCGGCGGAATTGTTACTGCCTATGCAGGAACTGATGCAGAATTTTGACCCACAACGGCCAATTACTGAAGAAATTCGGAGATTGGTGAAGCTGTTTAAGGTGAGTTCTCTAGTAGTTTTGCGTCGGCTATTGGATGAAGGGTTTTTAAATCAGGATTTGTTTTCTAGTCTGTTCCGCAAAGAATTGGAGCGAATTCAGGAAATGGATCGCGGTGGAAGTGGAGGAAGTTTTTATCGCACCCTCGGAGCACGCACCGGAAAACGCTTCGCTCGGGCAGTATTGAGTAGCACTCTGGAAGGGCAGACCTTGTTTCAAGAAGCATTTCGTATGCTTGGTGTCCGTAAAACATCTACTTTCTATGAGGCAGCCCGAGAATTTGGGGTACTGTTATGAGCTATTTGTTAGACGCAAATGTCTTTATTCAAGCCAAAAATCTTCACTATGGAATGGATTTTTGCCCAGCTTTCTGGGAGTGGCTAGTAGCTGAGAATCAGGCTCACAAGATATTCAGTATTGATAAGGTTGCAGAAGAGATTAAATCAGGAGAGGATGAACTGACGGATTGGGTTCACAAATTAGAGGGCAGCATGTTTTTAAAAACAGATGCTGTGACGGCTCAACATTTTTCTTCAGTCAATTCCTGGGTAATGAATCAAGGATATGAGTCATCTGCAATTCATGTGTTTTTACAAGTTGCTGATTTTTATTTGATAGCTCATGCATTGGTTGGTCCCTACATTGTGGTGACCCATGAGATTCCCTCCAATTCCATTAGAAAAATTAAAATCCCCGATGTTTGTATTGGGTTGGGACTTCGGTTCATGAGTCCTTACGAAATGCTGAGAAGAGAAAAGGCCAAGTTTGTTCTTCGGCCTTCACCATAAGATTCGGTCTTTCCCCATGCTATAATTTGGAATCGGATTCTACCGCACTCACCATGTGTAAAAGCATAGTGGCTGAAGCACTTGAACGGCTTATGGAATTGGAGATTGGCATAGATGGCGATTAAGAAATCTGAGCTTTACTCATCGCTTTGGGTGAGTTGCAAGGAATTGCGCGGCGGGATGGATGCCAGTTATTACAAGGACTCACAGCACCTTAAAAGGATTGGATTTCAGTAGTGAGCAATATCGATTTATCACCCGAATACGCTTCCTGGCTCAAAGATCTCAAAGCCAAAATCCGGTCTGTGCAGGTCAAAGCTGCTCTGGCGGCCAGTCGTGAATTGATTCTGTTTTATTGGGAACTGGGAGAAGAAATATCACGAAAACTGGCTGAGAACGATTGGGGGGCAAAAGTCGTTGATCGACTTTCAAGAGATTTGAATGCGGAATTCCCTGGAATACAGGGTTTTTCCCGGCGTAACCTGTATTATGTCAAAAAATTCTATGAGTTTTTTAATCAGATTTCTGATGCAAACACAATTGTGCCCCGTGGCGAGGCACAAACCATTCCCTGGGCCATATGCCAGATTGGGGGACAACTGCCGTGGAGCCATATCAAGGTCATACTGGACAAACTTTCCAATCACACCGAAGCACTCTTTTATCTCAATCAAACCATCGAGAATGGTTGGAGCCGTGATGTTCTGACCTTGCAGATAAAATCCAATCTCTATGCAAGGCAGGGTCAGACCATTTCTAACTTCAAACAGACTTTGCCGTCCCCTCAATCCGATCTGGCCCAACAAAGTCTCAAAGATCCCTATACTTTTGATTTTCTGACCATGATATCGCCATATAATGAGCGAGATATCGAGAATCAACTGGTTGAACAAATCACGAAGTTCCTGCTGGAACTCGGTAAAGGATTTGCCTTTGTGGGACGGCAATACCATCTGGATGTGGGCGAAACGGATTATTATCTGGATCTGTTGTTTTATCACATCAAGCTGAAGTGCTATGTAGTGATTGAGTTGAAAAACACCAAATTTATCCCCGAATACGCTGGTAAGCTCAACTTCTACCTGTCCGCCGTGGACAGCCTGTTAAAGTCCGATACGGATAACCCGACTATCGGCATCTTGCTTTGCCGGCATAAAAACAAAATTGAAACGGAATT
This sequence comes from Candidatus Cloacimonadota bacterium, assembly GCA_019454875.1. Classification (GTDB taxonomy): domain Bacteria; phylum Muiribacteriota; class UBA6191; order UBA6191; family UBA6191; genus UBA6191. Next base: position 3,716 of record JACFNL010000171.1, read on the forward strand.
TGCCCTGCGGGATATTAACAAGCCCATTGGCGTCAGCGAATTTACGCTTACTGAAGTCCTCCCAGATGAGTTGAAAGGAGCAATGCCAACGGTTGAGGAGATTGAAGCACAAATGATCTTTGATGTGGAGAACAGTGGAGAATGACAGAAATTTGCCGTCTGATAGAGCTGGAGGCTAAACCGAAAGAAAAACGGGTAAGTTATTTTGATGTATTAAGGGCTGTTGATCTTTGGTCACAACAATCTGTCACGGGGTTGCTGGTTTTGCTCCTTGATAATAGTTTTCCCTCAAGCTGGGTAAAATTCATCTGTCACGACCATTTTATCGTAAATTTTTCTTGACAAGATTTGGGGCACCAATTTTTGGTCTGTCCCAACCCCTCAAAAAACATCAGTTTTAGTACCTCATTTCTCTCTATGTCTGCCTGATCTCACAAAGCCCTTTCAAACTCTCATTCCGCACCCCATTTTATGTGAACTCGGAATATAGTTGAGCATATTG
>JACFNL010000172.1 GCA_019454875.1 Candidatus Cloacimonadota bacterium
GCGGGATTTTGTTTAAGCTGCAAGGTTTAAACAAGGTGCGACAGGTTTTAACTGGAAAGCGTTAGGGCTTCCGCACTCGGTGACAATTGGTTCCTCGTAAGGCTCCCGGCTCTAAAGGCCGGGAGCTTTTTTGTTAATTACTTCCCAAGAGTTTCCACCAGAACTATATAGCATTTGCCTTGACTCATTGCTTCGTTCTAAGCTGTGCATATGAAATTTGATCCAGCTTTAGAAATTCAGAACTTTTTGGTATTTGGTGAGTTTGGAGATGTAAATCCATCGATCTGCGACTCTTCGACCTACACTTTTTTACAGGCTAACACCATGGAAGGGGTGTTTGAAGGAGACATTGAAGGTTGTTTTCTTTATAGCAGGCAGTGGAATCCTACCAGCCGTTATCTTTGTCAGGCATTATCCAGAATGGAGGGCGGGGAAGATGCCCAGGTTTTTGCTTCTGGAATGGCGGCCATCAGTTCTACGATTTTAGAGCTTTGTTCAGCCGGTGATGAAATCATTTGTGGCCGGACGGTTTACGGGGGAACCTATGCTCTTTTGGCAAACCTTTTACCCCGCTTTGGTATCAAGACTCATTTTGTAGACCTAAGTGACGAATCAGAGATTGAAGAAAAAATCAGCCCATCCACTCGTTTGATATATACGGAGTCTGTCAGCAACCCACTGTTGGAAGTTATGGATTTGCCAAAGCTGGCGCGTCTTTGCCAAAAACGGAGTCTAAAGCTTGTAGTGGATAATACATTCTGTCCCATGATTCTTAGTCCATTAAGACTGGGTGCAGATATTGTGGTTTATAGCATGACCAAATTTATCAATGGTGCCAGTGATTGTATCGCAGGCGCTGCGGTGGGCAAGAAGGATTTTATCAAGTCACTGGTAGATGTGAACCAGGGTGTGGGAATGCTTATGGGACCGGTATTGGATGGATTTCGAGCTGCCGGGATTTTGAAAAATCTTCATACACTACATTGTCGTATGCAAAAACATTCTGAAAACGCTCTTATTCTGGCAAACTATCTGGAAAAAACTGGGCTTAAGGTTTTTTATCCTGGCTTGACTTCTCATGCTGGTCATTCTCTGCTGGGAGAGCTGATGAATTGTGGTTATGGTTATGGCGGGGTTTTGACTGTAGATCTGGGGACCAAGGCCAATGCCAATAAATTTATGATTCAAATGCAGGAAGAAAAGGTTGGATACCTGGCGGTTTCTCTAGGCTATTTTAAGACATTGTTTAGTGCCCCCGGACACAGCACATCATCGGAAATTCCCGAATCCGAACGGGTAAAAATGGGAATCAATGATGCATTGGTCAGAATATCGGTCGGCCTGGATCGCAATATGCACGAAACCTGGAAACTGATTGAGAAATGCCTGCCCTAAATCGGGATTAGCATTTCAGTACGATGATGATACAGGTCGTGATAGCTCGCGCTACTGGTACGGCATGATCTGAGTGGGCTTCAATTTTGCATCTTGCTTACATGATATACTGTGGACATGAAAAAATTCTTCAACACAGCAGGGCCCAATGTGCCAAGACTTCATTACACTGTCTGGAGAGAAGATGGAGTGAATCCAATTCTTGAATTGATCGAACAGGAAAAATACTTCACTCATCATGCTCCAAGACAGAGTGGTAAAACCACATTGTTGGAGGGAATTTGCAGGAGGCTAAATCAGGAGGGGAAGTATCTGGCTATAAGTATCACGGTGGAGAGTGCCCAGGCTGCCAGAGACAATGTGATTGAAGCCAACCGAAGTATTTTGAGATCACTGAATTCCGGTCTGACTGCATGTGAAGACTATCCATCACTAAGCCCATGCAGCGATTTTTTTGGAGAACTGGATGGAGTGCGATTTTGTCTTGAAACCTGGTCCAAGGAATCAAAAAAACCTATTGTCCTGATTATCGATGAAATTGACTCCATGGCCGGAGAATCCTTAATTGCTCTACTGCGCCAGCTTCGGGCCGGATACGGACAGCGACCCCATGCTTTCCCCCAATCCATCATTCTAAACGGAGTGCGGGATCTAAAGGATTACCGCATTTATTCCTCAAAAGAAGACACCTGGTTAACCGGGGGTTCCTGTTTTAACATCAAGGCCAAGTCAATCCGCCTCGGAAACTTCACATTGGAAAATGTCAGGGAGCTATTTTCTCAGCATGAGGCCGAGCATAACCAGAAACTTGCCCCAGGACTAGTTGAAAAAATCTATGAATTGACCCAGGGTCAGCCCTGGCTTTGTAATGCCTTGGGCGAGCAGATGTGTTTTGAGCTTTTCCCAGAAGTTTTGGTTCTTGATGAAACCCATTTACACGAAGCCAAAGAAGCCCTGATTCTCTCCCGTGCCACGCATATTGATCAGCTCTACTACCGGCTGGAAGATCCCCGCATTCGCCAGATTGTTATTCCAATGTTGGCTGGTGAGGATGTTTCCAGATTCCCTCAGGAAGATCTGGAATACGCCAGAGATTTAGGGCTATTGCACCCTGATACCAAGGTAGTACGAATAGCCAATCCGCTCTATAAAGAAATTTTACCTAGGGAAATGACCTATGCCTTACAGCAAGGTATGGCTTTTGAGCCACACTGGTATGAACTTCCTAATGGAAAATTGAATTACAAAAAACTGATGGATGAGTTTGTTGGCTTCTGGCGTGAGCATGGGCAAGTTGAGTTTTACGCTCTTGAGATCACGCCCCACACCATGTTTATGGCCTGGCTCCAGCGGCTGGTTAATGGAGGAGGCGCAATCCACAGAGAATACGCTTTGGGCCGAAAACGCCTGGATATTCTAGTGACATTTGCCGGGGAAAAATTTGTCTCAGAAATTAAACTGTACCGTGGTGAAAAAACCCTCTCTGATGGACTCAATCAAATCTGTGAATACCTTGATCAGATTGGCCTGTCTGAAGGTTATCTCATGATCTTTCAGAAGAATCTGGCCACGGATGAGGATTCCCGTTACCGGGTGGAGGCAATGGAATATTTAGGGAAAAAAGTTTTGGTGTACTGGCTGTGACTCAGAGTCTGAAAGATCTTAGCTATTTGAGCCAGGTGCGCCGCTTGAGGCTTCTGGCACTTGAGGCATTAAAACGCTACCCCATCAGAGCCAGGCGGATGGAGTTTATCAATCATGGAGAAAACACAACATTTTGTGTACATTCCGAAGATGGTAGAAAATATCTGTTGAGGGTTCATCGTGAGGGGTATCACACGGCTTTGGCCATTGAAGAAGAACTGCAATGGTTGACTCACTTAAGCCAGCATGGGTTTTCTGTGCCCAAGGTCATTGCTTCAAGACAGGGCAATGTTTTGGAGTCGGTCGTACACCCGGGTGTTTTGGGACCTCGTAACTGTTGTATGTTTGAGTGGGTTCATGGACGCTTTATTGGAAAATCAGTGTCCGTAAAACACTTACAGGCAGTGGGTCGGCTTCTGGCTGGTTTTCAAAACTCCCTTTATACAGTACCAGTGCGACACAGGATATATTGGGATGCCTCAGGAATGCTCGGTGATGATCCAAAGTTTGGCTCCATTGATGCCCTGGATGGTGCTAGCCCCACAGAGCAGGATTTGATCACCAGCACTCGCCATAGTTTGTTGCAAAAACTGGCCGCTTATCAGACGCGCTTTCCAGCCAGAATGGGAATGATTCATGCCGATTTACATTTTGGTAATATGGTCAATACAGCTTCCGGGCCAGGGGCCATAGACTTTGATGACTGTGGTTTTGGCTTTTATATCTACGATTTGGCCATCCCATATTTATCATCTTTGAAATTGATTCCAAAATCCCGGCAGGATCAGCTTCCCGAGATTCAGGCCCAATTCAAAGAGGCGTTATTTTTGGGATATCGCAGTATAAAACCAATGGACTCCCATGATGAAGAATTGTTTGATGTATTGGTTATGAGCCGCAAGCTTTTGATGTTGGGCTGGTTAAATTCCCGTTCGGATAATCCTGATATTAAAAGGCATCTTAAGGGAGCTATCACCCGTGTTTTGGCAGATATTCAGAATCTGGCCCCGGATGAGGATTAGGGACCCAGACTGGAAACAGTGAAACATTTGGGCAAGAGGGTTTTTGTATATTGGTTATAGGCGCCAAAAAATAATTTCAAAAATATCTTGACACATTATACAAGTGTATGGCACAATAATCTCTTCTCAAGAATCAATGAGATTCCGAGA
>JACFNL010000173.1 GCA_019454875.1 Candidatus Cloacimonadota bacterium
GCTACGGTAATCAAATTACTTACGGTTGCGGCACTGATTCCCTGACCTTGATTTAAGTATTCAAAGAGGGAGGAATAACCAAGCTCAAGATAAAACTTAGTGAAATCGGCTTCCTGAGTGAGTTCGATCAAGAGCCCTTCCTGTTTTCTATACTCAATGACGGTTTCTGTAATTTTTTGATGTAGGTTTTGCATACATATATGTTACCACGGGGGTTTTGGGCTTATTAAAACCTGTCAAAAGCGGGAGATTTTGGCAATTTTGGAGTTTTTATAGTCTTGTCTGAGATCAGGCAGCAAATTAGAGAACTGAGGCGTTAAAGTAAATAATTTTTGAGGGATTGGAGTAGCCACGAAAACAACATCAAAAAACCTGTCAAGATAAATCTGCAATAATCGGAGCGTGACAGATGAATTTTTCCCAGCTTGAGCAAAACCAGCAACCCCGTGACAGATTGTTGTGACCAAAGATCAACAGCCCCTAGAAACATTTTCCCTAATGCGCCCGTAGTCAGAAACATGCTCTGGCAAAAAGCTGTGTTACTGGTTTTGGTCTCATCTCTCTATGCAGATCCGTTTTCCGATCTTGTTTCCGTAGGTGGGACAGGAACTGCCAGTGCGGATATTCGGCGCAATGTTATTCCCCCCAAAGAAAATGATGAGCTGATTCGATTTGCAGTCCAAAGTGATCAGGTTCAGAGCTGGATTCCAAGGGCTACAGCTCTGTCTTCGTTTTCTCCTGTGCGGGATATGCCAAGATTTGTGAACTTTCCTTCCTTGAGTGTGGTCGGGGACCAGCTTGTGGCCCAGCGCGATGTCAATGCTGGTACCTGTTTTGGTTTTTCCTATTTTGTGCACATGTGGTATAACCGACTGACTGGCAAAGTTCTGTCTGGAAACAATCCCATCCTTTATAAAAATAAGAAACGGGAGGTTCACAGGGTGGATCTGATGCTTGGGAATGACACAGAACTGACGGGAACCTCCTATGATGATGGGGTCAGTTATGTAGTGATGGAAGATTTAAAACATCATCAGGCTCAGGGGACCCATTCGCGATTTCTGCCACAGTCCATCCGGGCAAAGCCGGAAAATTTAGGTTTGCAGCTTGTCAGTGAATCTGATCTTCGTGAAAAGGTAATGCTTGGTATGATCGCTCATCAGGAAGATCAAAGATCCTTTGCCAAAATTGATATCGTAAGGCAGGCTCCCGGTGAAACTGATGAAAAGATGTACAAACTCAGGGATCGTCTCCAGGAGCATGGCAGTATTGTCATGTATTTTTTTCGGTACAAAGCCAGCGACAGTTGGAATCAATGGGGAAAAGTAGCCTGGGGACATGCTGTTCTTTTATACCGGATTTCTTTGGTAATGGTGAGTTCCGGCAATGGAAGTCAGAGACGGGCCTGGAAAATGCACCTGGCTGATCCTAATATGCAGTATACGGACCCGGAAAAGCTTGAATCTGGAGAAGGATTTGGCAGTTATCTACTTTATTTTCCTGACTCAAGACAACTGACCTTCAGCCAAAAAATGCAAGCTATGTATGTGACCAAGGTAACCTCTGAAACCGGAGAAGAGGTAAATGAGCCTCTTTTAACCCAGAACTCCATAGCTGATGGGCGCGAAGTGAAGGTTGGATATTATGAAGCCTGGGAAGGTCATCCATCCCAGGAACTGGTAGCCTACAACCGCTTTTTGGATGCCAGGGTAGGACGGGGATCTGTCATCACACTGGAAGAGTTAAGAAAAATGAGCGAAGCCACAAGTCCAGGTCAGAATTCCGAACAAATCGTTATGAATCCTGAAGCAGAAGAATTTGAGGAGATTGACTAGTTTTTACCCTTCAATAGCTTTTTCTGTTCCTCATACCAGGCTAAAAATTCATGGGTACTGCCCAGATATTTTATTCCTGTCATAGTTTCCCAGACATGCAAAATCTCAGATTGTATGGGTGCAAAATGGCCACGGCCTCGATTGATCAGGGCAAAAGCCAGAGCCTGAAGAATTCTGGGATGGGAATACTGTTTGGAAAATAGATGCAAAAGGGTTTGATGATGTGGCCCGTATCCTTCCTTGAAGGGAACCGTAAACTCAGCTAGTAGATCAGAAGAATAGGATCCAAACATGGCCTGTAGGGCAGGCATAGGCACTTCAAGATCAAAAAGAGCCGCCATAGTTTGAACCGATGGAGTTTTAGGTTTAGTTTTGGTGAACCAGAATGTCATAAAAAAAAGTCTCGCCTTGTCCTCAGGGCTGATAGCCATCTGTGCATAGACATTCATGTTGGATTCGCCCAAGGAAATCCTGGTCGGAGTTTCCCAGACTTTCAAAGCCCAGGTAAAGTATTGGGGCAAGAGGAGTAAGTCTTCATCCTGAAACAGGGACTCAATCAGAAGGTTCTGAGCTTGATCTTTCAGATTTGTTGCATGTTCAAGCACAAAGCCACGGATCATCACTGTTTCGGTGGGCTTCTTTTGTAAGGCTATGACAACAGATTCCGAAGAAACAGAGTGGTTCAAAACCTCTGTGCTGACCAAAAACTTCTGTTCTGAAGGATTCCAGCTCAGATTGGAAACCAACGAATAACAGTAGTAACGGCCTGGCAGGTATCCCCCATCAATAAGGCCCTGAAATACATCTGGAGCTTGTTGACCTTTCACATCCACATTGCCATGACGCAATATGGCTTCCTCAAGGGCAAAATTGCCTTCCGAAGCTATTTTCTGCAAACAGTATCTTTGGGACTGATGGATCAGATCCTCTGATGGATCCTGGGCAAAAACAATTGGTACCGTTGCCACAATCCAAAGAATCAACAAACAAGTGGTTCTATTCATGACTGCCTAAATGCCCTGACCTTCTCAATTCTGTTTCCATCCATAACCATGACTTCAAAAACCCAGCCTTCCCATTCCGTCCGATCCCCAATTTTTGGCAGGCTGCCCAAGAGCCACATCAACATTCCACTCAGGGTATTATAACGAATTTTTTGTTCTTCAGGTGCGGCTCCCAGACCAAGTCTGTCTTTTAGTTCCGCAATAGGGATCAAACCGTCCAGTAAAAAGGAACCATCTTCCTGTTCCACCGCCCATACATCCAAAGGATCTATGGGTTTAAACTCCCCGGCCAATGCTTCAAGCACATCCCGCAAGGTGACCAATCCCAGAATCTCCCCGTATTCGTCCATAACAAACACCATTTGCACCCCAGATTCCCTGAGCTGACCCAATAATCTCATTCCTGTCAGGGATTCAGGCACATATACGGCAGGAACCAGATATTCCTCCAGCCCATCAGATGCTGATCCATTTCTGATCTTATGCTTCAATAACCTTTTGGAACTTATAACTCCAACAACTTCATGCAGTCCACCCTTGCAGACAGGAAAGCGGGAATGCTCAGAATTTAAAACCTTTTCCAGATTCATTTCCATGGAATGATTCAGATCAAGAAAGACAATTTCAGTTCGTGGGGTCATGAGGGATGAAATCGGTCTTTCATCCAGTCGAAACACATTTTTGACCAGATCATGTTCCTGTTTTTCAATTACCCCGGCTTCCGAACCCTCGGCCAGCATGGAATGAATATCTTCCTCAGTCAGACCGGGGTTAGGACTATCGTGTTTACCCACCCATCGTAATACTGTGTCTGTTGATTTGGAAAGGATGTACACAAAGGGAGAAGATAAATAGGCCAGTTGCGATATGGGTTTTGCCAGGATTGTAGCAATTTCTTCAGCGTGAAACTGAGCCAGTCTTTTAGGCAGAAGTTCACCTAAAACGATTGAAAAATAAGTGATTCCCGGCACAACAATTGCCATAGCCGCAATATCACTGAACCGGCCATTCATACCCAGATTCTGAAAAACAAGGGCTAGAGGCTCAGCCAATGCCGATTCCCCCACAATACCACTTGTGACCCCAATTGCAGTGATTCCAATCTGGATTGTGGATAAAAAGCGCGTAGGGTTTTCACCCAGGTTGATTGCTACCGCCGCTGAGGAATCACCTTGTTCGGCCATTCGTTTCAACCGGGCCCGGCGAGCCGTCATCAAAGCCATTTCCGACATGGCAAAAATGCCATTCAGAAGAACCAGACCTAAAAGGAACAGGATTTCCAACATTGCCTCATTAAAACTTTAAGTATAAACAACAAACCCCACCGTAATGAGTGTCCCTCAGGACCCTCTGGTGGGGTAAGA
>JACFNL010000174.1 GCA_019454875.1 Candidatus Cloacimonadota bacterium
AGGTTACGATTTCCATCGTAGTAGAAACCACCATACCAAAGCGATACTGCTCTGGTTCAAAAATAAGCTGAAAAACAAATACATCTCCAACAACAGGCTTTTTACGGGATTTTTTTAGGAATACCAAATTCATCGATTAAACCTCTTTCCTGTAGCCAGTCTCTGGCAAAATCTTGATAGTGCTCATAGTCTTTGTTTTTAAGGGAGATAGAATGCTTCCTGTTCTCCATCAGAGGGCTTTTTTTGTTATGGAAATTTCCAACCTCAATGTAATATTCCTCAATAGCTTTGGCCTGCATCCGGGTCAACTTTTCATCTGCAATTGGATCAATTCTAAATCTGTCCCCATGTTCTATCTGGCGGCGGTTAACATCATTCGAAATCCCTACATAGACAGGTTCACCAGTACGATTACGCCCCAAATACACCTGTACATTCTCATCCCCATTGTTTAGAGTATGTCTCACATGATCTGGAAGCGGCTTGGATGGTCTGGAAACTAGGCCCCTGGTTTCCAGTAGCTCCTGACGGGTTGCGGGCACGGAAGGAGAAACCACACGGGTTTTGGACTCCTTGACATTTTGGTAAAATTTGCCCAGGCCCTCGCCCATTTTCTGCAAAGCCTTGCCAATAACTACCTGTTTTAGTGCATCAATAAGTCTGGCCCGGATTACTTCTTCTTCAGCCAGACCATTGGTCTGTTTAAGTTCTTCCAGAAGGCGGTAGGTATCCCATAGGGTTATAGCGGTATTCGTGAATTTGCCTGCAGGAATAAACGAGACCCCTAAATCAGCCCATTCCTCCCAGGTAATGCTCTTTAAGACCTCAACAAGTTCCTCAGTGAATGATTCTTCCTCGGAAATGTTAAGAAAATCTCTGGGAACAAAGGCATGATCCTGAGGATAGTTTGCCGGAATTTCTTCACCAACATAATGGGCACCATCCGCATACCAGCCCTCACGCCACTTTTGTCCATTTTTGTAATCTGCTCCCCGACCCAGTGGACCTGGGTAAAAATTTGGAGGATTTGCTGTGTACGAGTTCCCATACTGGTAACCTTTAAATTCCTCTTGATCGGGTTTGAGGTATTCACAGTAACCAGCCCGCCTGTATCCACTGCCACCTTCCGGAAAAACTGGCAGGGACTGGTACTGGCAGCGTTCGGTGATGGCATCTCTCTTTTGATTCCAGTGCCCCTTCAAAAACCCATAACCATGGGGATAGCTGTTTTGAACCGGACCAAGGTATAAAATCCCGTTTATTCCTAATGGATGATCTTCACTGCCAGAATAAATCCCATCTTTAGCCGCAGGGCTACGGTAGCTGCCACCAGTGGGATTAAGAGTCACTCTTGTAGTATCTACTCGCCCCTCAAAGACCAGACCTGAGTCAAATAGGACTCTGGCCTGACCAATGACCTTGCCTCTTTCAAAGTTTCCATCTATCTCGGTGATGGCTTCCTTTCTTTTTGTAGAAAGAGTTACCCGACCATAACCATGGGCCTCACTTTTTACTCCGTTGGTGGGATGAAGATAAGACTCTGCCTGACCGGTGTATAAAAACCCATCCTCACAGCTTAATTTTCCATATCCGTGAGGATACAGTTTTCTGGCACTTCCAAATGGGCTGACTTCCCCATCCCAACTGCAACGAAAGCCGGATTCATAGGCCACAAACTGGTAGACTTCGATCTGTTGATTCTGAATCTCTACTAGGGGGCCAGAAGGTAATGAGGAATCTGTCACAGACTCCGAAGTATCCTCAGAAAAGATTTCCGCAAAATTGCCAAAACGATCGGTTATGGATACAAGATCAAAGGCATCAAAACGGTTTTTGAAAAAACCATCCAGAATCAGGCCCTGGGAAAAAATACGGGCATCGCCCAAAGGCTCACCATCCACAAAAGAAAATTCAGAAGTATTGCCAAATCCATCACGAAGAAGTGAAATCCCATCCGGGATCCCATTCTTAAACTCAGCCTCAATCACAATCCCGTTAGGAAACAGGATTTTGCCTTCCCCATGAGGACGGCCATTGTGAACCAGACCCTGGTAAACGGTTCCATCGGGGGCAGTAAAACTACCTTTGCCCTGAGGAATCCCGTTATGGATTTCTCCCTGGTAGGTATTGCCTTTTTGAAACCGTAAAACCCCGTGACCCTGGGGTTTTCCCAAAACCCAGTCCCCGACATAAGAGGTGCCATTGGTATTTTTTAGCCATCCTCTGCCCTGGGGCAGGTTTCCTTGTAAATCCCCCCTATACTCGCTCCCATTGGGTAGTTTAACCACTCTTCTTCGAGGGGCATTTGAGCTAGTGGGAGATTGTGGATTTAGGGCAAGAGCCTGGGCTGTGCCCATCACCGGAGTCGTACTGGCATGGGCTGCGGGTATCAGAAAACTGGCAACCGAACTGCCAAGCCGATTTAGAAATCCAGGTTTTTTTATGGACACCAGAGCTGATTGAATGATCTGATCTTTTTTTGCCGGGCTAAGATTCTCATTTACATAAACCTGGGGATGCCAGGGATCCCGCCCGTCCTTTCTCAGAAGTACTGCTTGAAAGAAATTGCCAAGATCCGGTAAAACCAGGGACAAGGATTTGTTATCTGAAACTTTCTCAAAGACCTCATAGGTGGGATCATTCTCAAGTTCTAAAACCTGACCAAGATCCTTTAGAAGATTTTGTAGCCCGGAAGGGTTATTTGAAAAATCTCGAGTCTTTAGCTGTTGTATCAATAAATATGCTGCTTCAAGCTGGTTTTCTGGCAGGGCTACCTCGGTCTGGTAGGCTGCGTTCTGTAAGAGAATTTGTCCCAATTTTAAAAGATGGGCATCAATTTGAAAAAGAATCCCCGGAATATCGCGTGGGTTGGTAGAGTCGCTTCCTAATTTAAGCAGGGCCGCTTTTAAAGAAACAAAATCCTGATCTTCAATTCCTTGCAGGGAAGAAACCATTGCCGTGGTTTTTTCAGAGAGAATCTTCTGGAATTCAGCCTTAGCTGAAGGCAGAGCCTGGGAAAGGGATGGATTTAAGAATAAGGGCAGAACATCCAAAAACTTTTGCAGCTCCAGATGCTTTTGAGAAACCTCCAGAAATACCGCACTTCTTGATCTGGTAGAAGCAAGGGATACTGCGGATTGGGGAGAAGCATTGCTTAAACTCTCAAAAGACGGGTTCTGGTCCTCAGCAAAAACACAGGGAAAAAACAGAAGGAAGCTGAGGAAGAAGAATTTATTCATACCCGAACTACGGGGCAGGGTGGGGATTGGTTGCATTGGCTCTTTCTACTGGATTTATTTCTATTTGATTCCATGCCTTTGTCTGTGCTGCTTAATAAGAACCAAAGATCTCTCTATCTCTTCCCGATAATGAAGATAGATATGATGCGTTTCACAAAGGGTTGCCAGATTCTCTACAGTATTCTGGCCCCCATCTTTCACCGGCTTGATATGGTGAATGTCCAGAAACCTTCTGTGATTACACCTGCGACCATTCTTTTGGAAGCTACACCGTCCCTTATCCCTGAATACCACCTGATTTAAAATATGTTGAGGAATAGGTTCTCTTTTGTTATCCGTGACAGATTGACTTGTTGAGTCTGACTTGCTGGTTGGGGCAGCCTTTGCCGTGACAGATTTCTTTTTAGCTTCAGCCCTTTCTGCCTTAATCAATGGGTCATGTTTGGCTAAAGCCTCATTTAGGGCCCACTCAAGTACTTCAGTTAAGGTTTTGTTGCTCTGGCATTTTTTGGAATAAACATCCTGGGCCCGTTCCGCCAATGCTTTGAAGTCCTCAGTGGCATCAATACTTAAACGAAAATAATCGGCATTGATTCTTTGCCAGAAGTCCCGTCTGGGTTTGTAGGTAGATATCTTGGCAACTTCTTTTTCCAGTTCCCGGCAGGAGAGTTTTTTAGATTTTTCGATCCATTCGGATTTGTTCTCAGGAGTGATGACCGAGGATACTTTTCGCAGTTTGGCTAGTCCGACTTCCCCAGAATCTATGGCTTCTTTCATAGCTGGAATTTGAACGGCTTTTCGGGCCACCGTAATCAGGTTACTGACAGTGGCGGCACTGATTCCCTGACCAAGATTTAAGTATTCAAACAGGGATGAATACCCAAGTTCAAGATAGAACTTGGTGAAATCAGCCTCCTGAGTG
>JACFNL010000175.1 GCA_019454875.1 Candidatus Cloacimonadota bacterium
TTTTTTTAATTTTGCTTATCAGTGCCCCTGTGTTTGCTTATGAGGATATGGAAAAGTGGCCCCTGTGCCAGGAGCTTTTGAAGCTGTACCCTCCAGATAAAATCCGCGATGATATGATTGATGATATCAATTTACGGCAAAGTACCCAGGAATCTGAGTACATTACCCGAACCCTCTGGCATACGGATAAGGGATATCATGCGATTGCGTTAAATCGAGCTAAAAGGATAATTGATAGTCCTGAAACCACACCCCAAAGGGCTATGCAGAATCCGGATCACCTGCATGCGATAATCAGCGAAGTCGTATCCTGTATTGCGGGACTCACACCTTTGGCTGATTTACCTGAATATTATCTTAGTAGAGGATTTGACCGCACTGCCGTCGAATTCTATCTGGTACAAAAAGACCTTTTCAGCACTCGTAAAGAGTATCTTGAGTATTTATGGAGTATCCGGGAACTTGATTGGGGTTGGGGAACCAGACATCGGGTTATCCCTGTGCGCTTAATGCAAGCTGGACTGGAAGACAAAAAGTTTTTTGATTTTGTTGCTCCAGGAATCCGTAGCAGTTATCCCCAGTATATCCCCATGCTGGAATTTTTTCAGAGAAGTACGGGGTTAAATTATGAGACTCTGAGGCAGGCTTTGAAGCATGAGGATTATGAGGTGTTTTCCTGGGCCGTGAAAAAAATCTCTTCGCAGCACATTACTGAACTTTATGAGGATTTGCGCCTGGCTATCAATAACTTGATTGGGAGATCTGTTCGTAAGGTAGACAGAGTTTTTGTTTCCATGCTTGATTCGCCGGAAGTGCAGGAAAGAACATTTATTGAAGGAAGAGGTGGCAACTTGCGCTTATTCATACGGTATAGATACTTGCCATTTGATCACAAGGTATTGATATTCGACTATGAACCTGGACACTTTGATCTTTTCCCACCATTTCAGCTGTATCCCATTCCGGCCAATCCAAAAATCAAGGAGGAGTACCAGGTCAGGAAGAGCGAGAAGCTGTATTGATGGTGCCAAGGATTTCTATGTTACTTGGGATTGCAGTATTCAAGAATTTCTGAGGCAGCAGAATCCAGATTGCTGGTATCAACTACGATGCCTGGTTTTTGATAGATACAGGAATATCTTTGATCGTAATAGTCTACCAGCAAAGATTCCAGTAATTCTGGAATTTTTCCCTGTTCATATAGTTGATTCCAGACCTGCATCTGCACCTTGCTTACATACCGGCTCAGGGATTGCAGACACTGACCTAGTAGCGTAAGCCCCTGATTCTGTGTTCCGATATAATCTTCATAAATGCGCTGAACCCGGATTTCCAGGGGACAGGAAAGTTCAATTGTTGGAGATTGTTTCATCTCTGAGTACAGACTGGGAGGAAGGGTTAAATTCCCAACCCTGAGACTTTCGCTTTCGGTTATCAATCCCATTTTTGATACAGGCAGGGGATTTAAGTAAGCATGGTAATAAATCAAATCTTCAAAACCCTTTTGAGATACGGGCCGGTAACTGCCCTTGATGATGTAGGGAATTCTTCCAAAGGAGGATGCCGTATTCTGGGCAAAATCTTCCAGATGTAAACAAGCGGTTTTGCTCTTTAGAATGTCCAGAACCCGACTTTTTCCAACACCTGTCATACCTCTAAGAATTAACAATGGTAAAAATGGTTTGTTATACAGATGATCATAAACGAGCTGGCGATAGGCCTTATGGCCTCCGTTAAGTCTGTGAACTTTTATGTTTTGTGAAAGAAGGCTTGCCACACAAAAGGCTGACCTGCCACCACCTCTCCAGCAATACAGGACGGTTTCTTTATTCTCTTTGTTAACAAGATCATACAGGTCTTTAAGTTTTGGTCTGGCAAACACCAAAGCCCGGGCCACAGCCGCTTTTTGCGAGTGCTGTTTATAAAGAATCCCCACCTCCCTTCTTTCTTCATTGTTAAGAATAGGGAAAGATTCTGCTCCTGGAATATGAGACTCTTCAAACTCGCCTTCAGACCGCACATCAATGATCCTGAATGAAAAATCCTTTTTGCCCATCAGGGCCAGCAGATTTTCTACGGTAAAAATGGGACCGCTTTTGGGGGCGATTTCATGAAGTTCCGGGGTATTGGAATAATCAAGAGCATTTGCCTGTGCTAAAATTTCAGATTCTGTGCGCATGTCTCATACAATCATAGTGGCAGCCTAAATACAATTCAATCGAGGCATTGACAAACCCGGCCTGATTTTTGAGAATGCCTAATCGGAGGAGATATGAAAACCATTATAGAGCCATTCAGAATCAAAAGTGTGGAACCTTTAACCATGACGACGGAAGAGGACCGAAAAGAGCTTTTGAAAAAAGCTAGCTATAATTTGTTTCTGTTGCCCTCCAAAGATGTCATGATTGATCTTTTGACGGATAGTGGCACTGGGGCCATGAGTTCTGAGCAATGGGCGGCCATGATGCGTGGGGATGAATCTTATGCAGGTTCGCCTAGCTGGTTTCGATTTCTGGCAGTCATGAATGATTTGTTGGGATATTCGCATATCTTACCAACGCATCAGGGCAGAGCTTCCGAGCGAATTTTGTTTTCCTGTATGTTAAAACCCAATGATCTTGTCCCCTCCAATACCCATTTTGATACCACACGGGCAAACATTGAAGCCAGTGGGGCAGAAGCGGTGGATTTAGTCATTAAAGAAGGCACCGATCCCATGTGTATTCATCCCTTTAAAGGCAATATGGATCTTCAACGGCTGAGGAATTGTATTGTCGATGGGCAAAAGTCTGGTCGTCGGGTTCCCATGATTATGGTGACGGTGACTAATAATTCAGGAGGCGGTCAACCGGTTTCCATGGAAAACATTTTGGGAATTCACAAAATATCCCGTGAATTTGGAATTCCGTTTTTTATCGATGCCTGTCGATTTGCCGAAAATGCCTGGTTTATTAAAGAGCGGGAAGCTGGCTACCAGCACAAGACTCCCAAGGAGATAGCCAAAGAGATGTTTTCTTTGGCCGATGGCTGCACAATTTCGGCTAAAAAGGACGGAATGGTGAATATCGGTGGGGTTTTGGCCATGAACGATGATGTTTTGGCTCAGGAAGTGCAAAACAGCCTGATTCTGACCGAAGGATTTTTAACCTATGGTGGTTTGGCAGGTCGGGATCTGGATGCTATGGCCGTTGGTTTTGAAGAAGTATTGCAGGAAGATTATCTGAGGTATCGTATTGCATCTACGGGATTTGTGGCTAATCATCTGCATCAGAAAGGGATTCCGGTCATGATGCCCCCTGGTGGTCATGCCGTGTACCTTGATGCCAGAAAATTTTTACCGCATATTCCTTTAGAGCAATATCCGGGACAGGCCCTGGCTTGTGCCATATACCTTAAAGGTGGAATTCGTACCTGTGAAATAGGCACGGTTATGTTTGGTGCGGCTGCCAAAATGGATCTGGTGCGCTTAGCAATTCCTAGGCGAACCTATACCCAGTCCCAGATGGAATATGTCATTGAAGCCATTGAGGAAGTGTTTCAAGAAAGACAGTCCATCAGAGGAGTTCGTATAGAGTGGCAACCCAAGGCTTTAAGGCATTTTACGGCAAAATTTGCCCCAGTTTCTTAAAATGCTTGAAGTTTTTACGGTTAGAGAATGTTTTATTGCCCATGGGGATCATGCACAGCGGGAGCTTATCAAACGCCACATTCAAGATCCTCGGCTGATGGCTGTTTGTGAGATTCTGTGTTCTAGCTCAGAGCCTGTATCGGTTAAACGATGGGCGTATGAAGCGTTAGCCCAGATTCCAGGCCGTCGCGCAGGGGCGCTGACTCAGCTAGGTTTGGGCTCAACCCATATGACCGTTCGATTACACACAATGATCGGGATTGCCCATTCAGGGATTGGGGCAAGAATTGATTGGCTTTTTCCACTTCTGTCAGATGAGTCAGGAGGCATTCGGTTAAATGCCCTGGAAATTCTAATCTGCCATCGTCCCCGCAAGGTGAGGGCCTATTTTGGGGCATTGAGAAATGATAAAAAGGCCTATATTCGTGACAAAGTAAAAAAAATCGAACAGATTTCAAAATTTTAATTTTTTCTCTTTACAATTGAATTAAGTAGGCGTATTATATGCATCCTCTCGAGAGC
>JACFNL010000176.1 GCA_019454875.1 Candidatus Cloacimonadota bacterium
ATATACAGTTTTTCTTCCCTCAAAAAGTCCATGCTTCCTTTAGAAATTGCCACCCCATCCAAGGCACTCATCTTATTGGAACAACTAAGCAACAGCTCCAGCTTCTCTGAGAGAGGAATTTGAAACGGGTCTTCAACAAAGTCATTTTTCCAGGAGTCGCGAACTACTGGCTTAGGAACCATCTGAATCCGGGAGGAAGATACTTTAGCTGCTGCCCGTGCCAGCCCCACAGCCCTGTCCACAGTTTTTTTCATGCGATTTTTATCGTAGATATCCGGATTGGAAGCAAAGCCCCAGGAACCATCCACCAATACACGAATCCCTATCCCGTAATCAAAGTGGGAATCTACTCCCTGTACATGTCCATTTTTGACCGAAATGGACTCTGTATCCAGCCTGGAATAGCGGGCATCCGCATACTCCGCCCCCAAAAACAGGGCATAATCCAGACCTTCTTTTAATATCTGTTCCATAATTGCTCCTTATCTCAGACATCCGCGCCTGAGCCATGGGCCTGACCAGACAGGGATTTCAAGAATCATTCTAACCGATTTCTGTCAAAGTTTATATAGGAGTATGTTACCATATTTCAAATTAGGGGCTTGACACTTGTTGCAAATATTCTAATACTTGATATTGAGGGGATAGTGTCCAACGAAAGGACAAAATTGTTATGACGGAGAAAGAAATGATACTGATACCAAAAGCAGAGATCTGGGTCTTAAAGATGAGAAACGCAGATTCCTTGTATTACGGGGATCTGGATCATCCATTTCACCTGTTCCACCAACGGGAAGAGGCCGAAACATACGCCCGACAAAAATCACTCGATACTGTGTTTCAAGCGGTTCGAGCCACCCAGGATATCTTAAACAAATATTTTTCCTGTAGTTTCTAATTCAGGTATTTTCCTTCTCAGGGCTTTCTAACCACAAGTACCAAGCTTGCACAAAGAAGCAAAAATGCCACGATAGCCCTAGTGTCCGCTGATTGTGGCATGGACGATTCCGAAACGGCCCCATCCTTGACGGACAGATAAGTCTTGGACCAGGCATTTATAGAGACTGAGGTCTGTATTTTCTCCTGCGATGGTCCTACCAGTTCCAGAGAAACCGTCTTGGTTGCATCACCTAAATCACCCGGTTTTACAGGAATATAAGAGGCAGTCTTTCCATCAAAATTCATGCTCCATCCAGATTCCAGATCACTGTGGATTCCAGGACGGGAAATGGTCTCAAGAATAACACCACTCTTTTCACTCATCAAAACCAGACCAACAGCCAAAACCCCAGTCAGTGCGGCCCCGGCAATCAAGCCAGAGGAATAAAGAACCCCCGCTTCACGGCAGTCCTCCACAGTTCCGTCATTTTTTCGGGAATCTACCCACCAGCGAATCAGGCCCCCAATCATAATGGGTACGGAAAGTGACATAGGTAAGTATAGTCCTACAGCAAATGCCAAAGCAGACACTCCAAGCATCTCAATAAATGCTGCAATAAACACTCCTGACAGCACTAGAACCCAGGGTAGATTACCACCCAGAACCCCATCCACCACAAGTTTCATAAGATTAGCCTGGGGAGCACGAAAATGCCCATCAATGATCCCCTGACTTAATAGACTCATTACAAATCCCATACTTAGTGCAGAACTGAGTACTCCAAGGATTTCTCCTATCTGCTGATTTTTTGGTGTAGCCCCAACCAAAAACCCGGTCTTTAAATCCTGGGAACTATCTCCAGCGATGGCTGCCGCTATACAGACAAAAGCTCCTACTACTAAAACTGCCTCCTTGGAATTGGTCAACTCATGTAATCCAAAAGCCATAAAAATCAGGCAGGTCAGCAGAAGAGTTGCAATCGTCATTCCCGACACGGGATTGGAGCTTGAACCCAACAGCCCCACAATCCTCGAAGATACCGTTACAAAAAAGAAGGAAAAAATTACTATCAATACACCAGCTACCAAGGCTTCAAAAATATGACCATCAAACAGATCAAAAGCCAGAAAAACTCCAATAGATAAAGCAGCTGCCAGCGAACCCCAAAGGATTACTTTCATGGGAAGATCTCTTTGGGTCCGGATCTGATCTTTTGTTCCTCCCATATTTGCCAGTCCAGCCTTAAAACTCTCAACAATTACGGGAATCGACTTGATCAAGGCAAAAATTCCTGCAAAGGCCACACCACCAGCCCCAATATAGCGAACATAATTGGACCATATTTGAATTGGTGCCATATCTCGAATCAGAGTTGCCGAAGAAGGATACAAGGGAGCAACTAGATGCTCTCCAAAAAATGATATCAGAGGAATCAGAACCATCCAGCCTAAAATTCCACCGGACAACATTACAGCTGCGATTTTTGGACCAATAATGTATCCAACTCCCAACAGTTCAGGGGTCACTTCTGCCCCGACTTCAGCACCTTTAAACCCAGGAACATGGGCTGCTGGTTCCTTATTCCACAATCCAAAGAGTCGATCATGCATCAGAGACTGATACAAGGCCCCAATTCCAAGACCTTGAAACAGTCTTTTTGCCTTGCTTGAATCTTCCTGGGAAGCGACAAGCACCTCAGCACAGGCCGTACCTTCCGGGTAAGGTAATTTCCCATGCTCCCGAACTATCAAGTAGCTTCTTAAGGGAATCATAAACAAAACACCTAACAGCCCCCCAAAAAGAGCTATAAAAAAAATCTCGGATTTGGCAGGTACAAAACCCCATAAAAACAAAGCCGGAATCGTAAAGCAGACACCAGCGGCCAAGGACTCCCCGCAGGAGCCAACGGTCTGAACCATATTGGTTTCTAAAATGGTGCCTGGCCTCGCAAATTTAGCCAGAACCTTAAAAATGGCCACAGCCATAACCGCAGCCGGAATGGATGCTGAAACAGTCAGCCCCACCTTCAAACCTAAATAGGCATTGGCTGCACCAAATACCACACCAATAAGACAGCCAGCTACAATAGCCTTAAGGGTAAACTCCGCCATAGTTTGAGTATGGGGAACATAAGGCTCATACTCATTTCCATCGACCTCAATATAGGCCTTGGGCGAGAGGCCCCCTCTAGGTTTGATATCTCCGGCCATTGTTTCTCCCTCTTAATTCTGATTCAGAGATTCATTCTAGGCAGGGCTGATTGAATTGGCAAATTTACTTTTCTGTTTTTTTTCTAAAATCATTACCCCCCCTTATTTTTGTCGATAGGCCAAACAATAATTGAGGATTATATGAAAAAATGTATGTCTTTATTTCTTTTATTTGCGCTGATGTATGAGGTTTCAGCAAACTCCCGATTTATTCTCAAGGGGAGTTATCAGAACATTTCGGATAATTCTTTGGGGCAACGCATGGATTTACACGGCTTTAATCTTATGTCCGAAATTCCCTTAAGTCCCGTTAATGGAGGATTACTGTCGATTTTTAGCAATTACTCCAGGTTGAACCTTGGTCAAAAGTCGCTTTTTGGTTTGCCTGTGAGCGGGAACGCCAATATTTATGGAGCTGGGTTGAAATATAACTTCTCCGGAAAAGTAAAGAGAGAAATGTCACGATCGGAGGCTCTGGACCAGCTTTTTACCAACCCCTCCATTTATATGAAACTTGGATTTGAACATGTTCAGTCCAGCTCGGCAGCAGGTTTTTTCCCCATTGTGATCACGGATTCAAGCAATAGCAATGGTGCGGTGTACGGAGCCGGTGCAGAAATCCCTGTATCAAATCAATTCGGTCTGTTTTTAGAGTGGCAAAATCATACTGCCGTTGATTTGGACAATAGCAGTTTTAAATTTGGTGCCTCAATAAAACTCTAGCTCCTGCCTCAGACCTGCTCCAGTCGAAGCCGTCTGATCAATGCCAAAGACCTTTCAATTTCTTCCTGATGATGAAGATAAATATGATGTGTTTCACAAAGGATGGCCAGATTTTTAACCGAATTCTGGCCCCCATCCTTCACAGGCTTGATATGGTGAATGTCCAGATGCCGCCTGTGACTGCACCTTCTTCCATGATTTTGAAAGCTGCAACGACCCTTATCCCTCAAAATCACCTGATTTAAAATATGCT
>JACFNL010000029.1 GCA_019454875.1 Candidatus Cloacimonadota bacterium
ATTTGTTCCTGTAAGTGCCCCAAACACCAATTCCTGCAAACTCATTGAGGACAAAACAGACAGGGCAGCCGTAACCCTGATAAGCGTTGTCAGCAAGACGGCAAAAGGCTGTGCCTGGCCAGTGGCCGAATGGATAGGGGCAGAAATTGCTCATTTGATACAAAATCAGGCCATTGTTCATAATCTGGATGGGAGCAGCAGATCCCTTGGATATCAGGATATTGCGATTTTAGTGCCTTATCGCTCGGATGCATTTTATTTAAAAAGAGTTTTGACCGGTTTAAACATTCCCTATGCCATGTACAAGGAGGAGGGGCTTTATGCTACCGAGGAAAGCCTTCACCTTCAGATTGTTTTGGAGGCATTGTTAAGTCCGGAAGATTTCTCCTGTATGCGGGCAGCTTTGTTAACCCCTTTGTTTGGATTAAACAGGGATGTGGTATTAAATCTCACCTCTTTGCCTCAGGGTCATTCCGTGAGGGAAAGGATGGAAACCTTACTGGAACTGGCCCAAAAGGGAAGGTTGTCTGCATTGTTGAAACTTCTTTTGGAAGAGGGGCCCTATGCAAAAGCATTTGAATGGGAAAGAGCATACACCAACTACCGGCAGATAACCGAGCAGCTTCTGGAGAGGCATGTAACCTATGGCTCCAGTGTTTCGGATCTATTAAGATACATAAAGTCCCTGCGCCATGAAGCTATGGAGTTATCACGGGATCAGAATCTTTTGCGGCTTCCGGGGGAAGAGGCCAGGGTTCAGATCATGACCATGCACATGAGTAAGGGCCTGCAATATCCAGTAGTTTTTGTTGCTGGTGGTTATACCAGAAATCCATTTATATCTTCGGTGGTCTGTCACCCACCTAAAAAACAGGGTGGATTTGAACGGGTTTATATCCATAGACCCAATTCTGATAGTCCATATTATGATTTGATTACTGAGGAAATGGAGCAGGTACAGTTGCGCCTCCTCTATGTTGCTTTTACCAGGGCCCGTTACAAGCTTTATCTGCCCTATTGGGTTTCTGAGGAAAAACAAAAAACCAGGGCCGGTTATCTGCTCTCTACCATAGCTCCTGCACTGCAGCAGTTAAAGCTTCAAAATCCTGCACTAGGAATTGAGATTTCAGAAGAGAAAAGGCCGGTTCTGACCATCAAAGAGCGACCTGCAGTAATACCCCAAAAAAAGGATAACAACCCATTTTTACAGGGACAGGATGTCAGCCAGTGGAAGGTTGAAAGCGATTTTTCCCTGTATTCCCGTAAACTGGAAAGAAGAAGTTTTTCTGGGTTGGCCCGTATGATGTATCCCGAAGAATATCAGTTTGGTCTTCACAGGCAGCCTGATGAGCCTAAAGAGCCAGTGAGCATTCAGTTAGCCAATGATTCTTTGTTACAATCACTGCCCCGAGGAGCAGAATTTGGCAGTTTAATTCATGCCTTGATGGAGGTTCTGGATTTTGAAGAGACTCAAAAATCAGGAGTTTGTTCCTTCTTTTTGGATACAACTGTAGATCATCTGTTTACACGGCAGCAAATTGGACTTGAGTTTAAAGAATCTGTATTACAAATGCTTTATCAGGCCCTTTGGGTTCAGTTGCCTATGGTTGATACAAAGTTTAGGCTTATTGATTTGAAAAACTCTGAAACCCTAAGAGAAAAGGAGTTCTGGTTTACCCCAGTGGTAAAGTCTGGATTTGTTTTTGGTGCCCAGGACTTTTTGTTTCGTTGGCAGGGAAAATACTGGATTGTGGACTGGAAGAGTAACTGGCTGGAAGATTATTCCATTCATTCCTTAAATCAGTGTATGGAAAGTTCTCATTATGACTTACAGGCCCGTATCTACGGAATTGCCCTGAGACGATGGTTAAAGATAGTTTTGGGTGATAGGGGGGATACTCAGTTTGGAGGAATTTTGTATCTTTTTTTACGAGGGATGAAAGCAGAAACCCTTGATGGAGTTTATTGTATAAGCAAAGACTCGCGGGACTGGGATGAAGAGGAAAATCTGTTGGAGGAAATTCTGTGAGGGATATGCTGGCTGGGGATTATCTGGATCAGGCGGGCATAATCGCTTTGCAAACTATATCAGGATATATTGGGGACCCCTTATTGACAGAACTTTTGACACAAATGCATGAGGGAATGCGGGACGGCAGCCTGTTTATATTTGGAGAGGATTTATCTGAGGATACTTTAAACAAGGTTCGTTTATCTGCCTGGTCCAATCTGATTGGCTTGCCTGGAGAATACAAACCAGTCATTTTTGATGGGACTCGCCTTTTTTTCCATAAATATTATGAAAAAGAAACCAGTCTGCTTGAGTCATTAAAAAACCTGGCATCGCTTGAAGACAGACCAGCACCAAAAGATACCTTTGCCAGTTTAGAAAACCTAAAACTTGATAAGGGGCAAAAAGACTGTGTACGAATGGCTCTTTTACGGCCATTTTTTGTGATGACTGGTGGGCCGGGCACTGGAAAAACCAGCACTATGGCCGAAATTCTGGCCCTTTGGCTTCAGTCGGGATTGCAGGCGGATTCTATTGCTTTAACGGCTCCTACAGGCAGGGCTTCTCAAAGAATGAAAGAAACCCTGGAAAATCATGTAGCCTTGCAGGGCAGAGAAACTGAAGACATCCAGATAGGCACAATCCACAGATTATTGGAATATTCTCCCAGAAAACATGAGTTTCGTTATCATGCCGAGGAACCACTTCCCTTTTCCTTGATCATTGTGGATGAGGTTTCAATGGTGGATGTGGCTTTGATGCAGGCTCTACTGTCAGCAATAGATCCACAAAAGACCAGACTGATTCTGATTGGGGATCGGGATCAGCTGCCCTCGGTCGAGGCCGGGGCGGTTCTGGCATCGATTCTCTCCTCACAGAATTCCAGAATTTACAGTGGGAGTCTTTGCCATCTTAAAACTGTGTTTCGTTCCAAAGCCAATATTTTAAGGGTAGCCAATGGAATCAACAAGGGTCAGACTCCTGATCTGAATCCAGTGCAGATTCAGAAGTCCAAAGATTATCAAACTGAAGAAGATGTAGTGTGCCTGATCGAATCTAAAGATGAAAAGATCCTTTTGTCTTCCTTTTTTTCCTTCTGGTTCGCCCAATACATACCCCTTTGCCAAAAACTGAATCGGACTCTGGATGAATCGGAGTTTCTGCTGAACTCATTGTTTAGAGAGCTTGAGCAGAGCCGGGTGTTATGTATTCAAAAAGAAGGGAAACGGGGAGTTCACTATATCAATCAATATTTTTCTTATCTGGCAGGCCCGGAGTTTGATCCTGATTACAATGCAGGTTCCTGGTTTCATGGGCAGCCAGTGCTGATATTAAGCAATCAGATCAGCCGCGAAATTTACAATGGGGATGTGGGAGTTATTTTAAGAGATCCTGATGGAGAATTCAGGGTCTGGTTTCGTCGTGGAAAGCAGTTTCAGTGGTTCTGGTTGATGGACATGCCACAGATGCAGCCAGGTTTTTGTATTACGGTTCATAAAAGCCAGGGCTCTGAGTTTGAAAACATTCTGGTGGTGTTACCCCAATCCGATCATCGGTTATTAAGTCGGGAAATTTTGTATACAGCCTTTACCAGAGCAAAATCCAGGGTTTTTGTGGCTGGGGATGAAGAACTAATTCAAATAGCGTCCCGGCGCAGCCAGCACCGTCAGGTTCGTTAGACGGTTGGGTTCTGTCGTCGCAGGATTCCACCTGTCAGCACATGGCCGGATTGTAACTCCACATAGCTTGCAAAAACATTTCCAGACTCCAAACCAAGACTTAGTTCAATGGACTCAGCACATCTTCTTAAACACTCGGCAATCTGCTCCCCTGTTCTTCCCACAAATGCACTGATTCTTAAAAGTGGTGGGTGAGAGTCTTTAGTTTGCAGAGGTATCGCAGAATCCTCGTGCATGTAACAGCCTGCTTCAATAGGGCGAAACACTACAAAAACAGCTTTAAGCGGAGCCTTTAATGAATCAGAGGCAATGTGAGCTAGTTCTGAGAGAAGCTCCTGAAGTCTTTCCTGACCAATCCCCTGGGGAAGTGCCTGTAGTTCAATCATTGGCATAGTCTATTCCTTCTTAGAAGACTTAAAATCTGGCCCTTCAAGCAGTTGATCCGCACTGCGTACATGCTCTAAAGAAATTCTCTCCAGTTCAATCTGTTTGTCTAAGGCCAGTTGCTTTTGCTTGTGATGGTATCCCAGTAGATATCGAACTCCACCTACAGAGGCTGCGATATAGGCAAGAGGGATTAAAGCCGCAGCAAAGGGGGACAGTAAAAAGGTCAGGGGTACAGAAAAAACGGCAACAATTGCCACAACTGCCACTATGTGTTTTCCGTTCATATCACAATTTTAACATAAATATGTGGGCCTGTGATGGAGGAATTGTTGTAATAGAATGATACACTTGTTTTTGTACCTATTGATAGAAGAAAGGGTTAATGATGGCTGTTTACTGGATTTCGTTTCGCATTGATGCCAGAACTGTAAACGGATTTTCAGAACTTGAAAGGCATGATCGTCTGGTGAAGACCGTTGCTATGCTTTCGCGCATGGTCTGGGGCGATACCACGGCCTTTCTGGCTTTTGAATCCGACACGGACATTGATTCTATTGCCGAAGAATGTCGGGCTGTTATAAGTCCTGATTATGACTTGTTTCTGATATCCGCCATGAATGGTTCTGTTGCAAGAATCTGCGGAAACTATCGCGATCCGGACATTCATGATCTGATGGGCAACTGGAGACAGATATAGTCTGAATTACAACGGAGGAACAGGATGCGTTACATTCGTTTTTTTCACGAAATCAGCAATCAGGATGTTCCCTTGGTGGGAGGAAAAAATGCTTCCATCGGCGAGATGTTTCAAAAACTGGTTCCTAAAGGTGTCAAGGTACCCAACGGCTTTGCAATCACAAGCGAAGCGTACTGGGATCTTCTGGACTCCTGTGGAATCCGTGAAGAAATTCAAAAGCTTCTGCATGATGTTGATGTGACGGATCTGGATGTGCTTCAGGTTCGGGCCCGAAAAATCCGTGAGCTGATCTTTGAGACCCCGATTCCTAAGGATATGCGCGATGAAATCCTGGAAGCCTATAAAAAACTGTCGGAAGAGTATGGAATGGAGGAGGCTGATGTTGCCGTTCGTTCCTCGGCCACTGCGGAAGATCTGCCGGATGCATCTTTTGCCGGACAGCAGGATACCTACCTGTCCATTCAGGGTGCGCCCAAACTGATTCATCATATTAAACGCTGCTTCGCTTCCCTGTTTACAGACAGAGCCGTTTCCTACCGACAAAGCCGAGGTTTTGATCACTTCAAGGTAGCCCTGTCTGTTGGGGTTCAGAAGATGGTTCGCTCGGATAAGGCCTGCTCTGGAGTCATGTTTTCTATTGATACGGAGACAGGATTTGATAAGGTGATTTTGATCACTTCTTCCTGGGGTCTGGGTGAGAATGTAGTGGGTGGTAATGTAATTCCAGATGAATTTTATGTGTTTAAGCCCACATTAAAGACAGGTTCCTTTCCTATCCTGAAGCGACAGCTTGGACATAAACATATCAAAATGGTCTATGCTCCTCCCGGTGCCGAAGAAGCTACGCGAAATATTCCCTGCAATCAGCAGGAAATGGAGACATTTTCTTTAGATGATCCGGAGGTTCTGGAATTAGCCCGTTATGCAGCCATAATTGAAGAGCATTATTCCCTGGAGGCTGGAACCTACAGGCCTATGGATATGGAATGGGCTCAGGATGGGGTCAGTGGAGATATTTTTATTGTGCAGGCCAGGCCGGAAACAGTGGTTTCCCAGGAGTTAAAAGGTGGAAAAAAGACCCGCATTGAAACCTATCGCCTCAAAGTAGCTCCTGAAAATCGTAAAATCCTGTTAAAGGGCAAGGCGGTTGGTGGAAAGATTGGTTCAGGCAAGGTGCATATTATTGAAGATATTATGCATATGAATCAGTTTCAGGAAGGCGAGATACTGGTGACGGACAATACGGATCCAGATTGGGAACCTGCCATGAAGAAAGCCTCGGCTATTGTAACTAATCGCGGAGGCAGAACCTGTCACGCAGCGATTGTGGCCAGAGAAATTGGAGTTCCGGCGATTGTGGGTTCTATCAATGCAACAACGACCCTGGCCCACTCTCATGAGGTCACAGTATCCTGTGCAGAAGGTGAGGATGGTTTTGTCTATGACGAGGAACTCCCCTTTGAAATTGAAACGGTAGACTTAAGCAATCTTGAAACCCCAAAAACCAAACTGATGCTAAATGTCGGGGATCCGGAAAAAGCCTTTGGATTTGCCCAGCTTCCCAATATGGGAGTGGGTCTGGCCCGCATGGAGTTTATTATCAACAACCACATCAAGGCTCATCCCTTGGCTTTGATGGATATGTACAATGGCAAAACAGATGTTCAGGATCTGGATAAAATCCGCCCCCTGATTGCTGGTTACAGTTCCCCCCGTGATTTTTTCATAAAAAAACTCGCGGAGGGGGTGGGAACAATTGTTGCTGCGTTTCACCCAAATCCAGTAATAGTGCGTACCAGTGACTTCAAGTCCAATGAGTATAAGCGCATGGTTGGCGGTGCAGCCTATGAACCTGATGAAGAAAATCCCATGATAGGGTACAGGGGAGCATCCCGTTATTATTCAACCCAGTACCGTCCAGCTTTTGAGTGGGAATGTCAGGCTCTTAGAATGGTTCATGATGAAATGGGACTGACTAACATGAAAATCATGATTCCATTTTTGCGTACCCCGGAAGAAGGGAAAAAAGTTCTGGAAATCATGCGTCATAATGGTTTGATTCAGGGAAAAAATGGCCTGGAAATTTACATCATGTGTGAGTTGCCTTCCAATGTTCTGTTAGCTGATGAGTTTCTCAGGCTGTTTGATGGATTTTCCATAGGTTCCAACGATCTGACTCAGCTCACATTGGGAGTAGACAGGGACGGACAGCTTGTTACCCACATTTTTGATGAGAGAAATCCCGCAGTGAAAAAAATGTTAAAAATGGCTATCGAGGCATGCCATAAGCATAAAAAATATGTAGGGATCTGTGGTCAGGCCCCTTCGGATTACCCTGAGATGGCAGAATATCTGGTAAAACTGGGAATTACTTCCATATCCTTAAATCCAGATAGTATTCTTTCTACATGGCAGCATGTGCTTAAAGTGGAGAGTCGCGCAACTTAGGTTTCGGGCTGGATTGGCAGGATGATAGTGAAGGTCGTGCCCTGTCCTACTGTTGAATCCACATCAATGGATCCCATCAAGGCTTTAATCTCAGCCATTACCGCATCCATTCCGATTCCCCGACCAGAGAGATCAGTTGTTACTTCCCGTGTGGAAAATCCAGGTAAAAAGATCAACATCTGCTGATCCTGAATGGACATATTACTTAGCTGTTCCTTGGTCTTTAAGCCTTTTTTGAGAACAGATTGAACTACTCTTTCCGGACAAATGCCGGCACCATCATCAGATACCTTCAGCATAATGCCATTTTCATTACCCAGAACTTCGATTTTAATAGTTCCATATGGATCTTTGCCAACAGAGTCCCGATACTCAGGGTCTTCGATCCCATGATCCACGGCATTGCGAAACAGGTGAACAAGGGATCGGATCAGCGGCTTGAAGCGATCCGGATCGACAAGCACGGGCTCACCTTCCACACTAACAGGATGTACCAGCTTTCCACAGCGATCTGCCAGGCTTTCGACCAGGGCTGGGTATTGGGAAAGCATTGCCTGCAGGGGTTTGTGCACACAGGCCAGCAATTCATCGTGCAGTCTGGCATCTGAGTCTTTGACCTTGGCTAAAATTCTTTGCAGCAGCGCCTCACTGATTTGAATTCGCTTTTGTTCCCAATCAACAGCATCCTTGAGGCTATCCTTAAGGACTCCTTTTAAGGTTTCCATTTTTTCAAGAACATTATCAAAGCTTTGATTCAGCTGCTGTGTGGGGATTGCTTCATTAGGAGGCGAGGTCCGGGTATCCTGCATCAGGGATTCCAGTTCATGCAAGGATTCGGTTAAATGTACAAAATCAAAGGCAGCAGCATGGCCCTTTATGGTGTGAACCTTGCGAAAAAGCTCCACAATTTCATTTCGATCTGGAGCTTTTAACCAATGCTTCATATTGCTGGACATTACATCAAATTCTTCCAGAAAAGCACTGAACTCCTCCTTGGATTCCAGTACCTTCAGGATCATTCTGGCAAAAGCCTGCTCTTCCTTGACTCGCTTTTCCAGTCTTACTCTATCGGTAATATTGGTTAAAATGGTCATCAACAGACGGGTATCACCAATTTTTAAAAGGCGATACTCCATGGAGCATATTTTTTCTCCGACTTTTAACTGGTTTGGGGCTAGTTCCTTGATAACATCAAAATCAATTTTGTCCTCAAAAGCATTGATGAGCCAGGAGCGAAAACCCTCTCTTTCAGCCTCATTGTCAAAAAAGAATTCGTCAATCCGGCCACCACTACGAAACTGGTCTCCAAACAAATTCTGGCATTCCCGTGAAAATTCAGGCTGTATTACAAAATGACTGTCAAAGGACAAAAACCCTTGACCTGCATTGTCTAAAAGATTCTGGATGGAGGCAGTTTTCTCCTGAACCATATCTTCCAGTCTATGAATAAAATCTTCCAGTTTTCCCTGCGATGACAGCACTGCTTCCGACATTCGGTTAAAGGAGTGTGCCAACTCTCCGATTTCATCCTGTCTAGCCACAGTAAATACCTGGTTGAAGTCACCAGAAGCCATCTTGTCTGCACCTGATCTGAGAGCCATCAGTGGCTGAATCACAATTCTATAAATCATGGCAGACAGACCGCCAAAGCTTAAAATAAGAACAAGCAGGGCAACTTTTATGGATGTTTCTACACTTTTCCAGATAGGCCCCGTTACTTCATCTACAGGAATTTTTGCCCTCAAACTTCCGTAGGTGGAGTCTGGCAAAACCACTATATTTTCTGCTACAAAATAGTTTCCTTCTTCATGGAATGACTGTGGAGAAGTTGTGTCTGTGCGAAAAAATTCAGCGGATGGGTTTTGAAACTGGTACCGTCGTAACTCCTTGTCAAGAGACTTTCTGATTTCCGCAAACAAATCCGGATGGGTCTTGGCAAGAAGCCAGCCAATCAATTCTCCTTCAATATTTAACGGCATAGCAAACTGGAAGGTTTGACTGTCGGCCAGAAATTGAGAGGATACGGTTTGTCCATTTCCTTTAACAAACAAAAACTGTGTTCTGATTTCCGAAGGGTTGGAGGACACAATCACCTGACCAGAATCATCTACTACCACCAGTTCAGGAAATGCGGGCTCTCCATCAGCCTCTAACGCTCTTAAACTGTACTCAGTCAGAGTTGTTTGACTTTCCTCCATGCTGTTAAGCATCAACCCGAAACGAATTTTGTCCCCAACTTCCCTCATGCCCTCCAGTAACGAAACAAGCCGGTTAAGTTTTTGTTGGGCCAGATTGTTTTGCTTTTCAAGAATCAATTCAATTCTAGCTTGAGAGGAGGATAAAGCATCAGCCTTGAGTCGACTGACAAAATACCCTCCCAGGGACAGGCATAGAGCAAGCATTCCCACAAAAGTGAGAGCTAAAAGTTTGGCACGAATACTCATCAGAACTGGATCTGGTAGCTGAGTTGTACTCTGCGACCCCTGGGTGGGGTCATCATCTTAGGCATATTCACCGAATAGTTCAGAGTCCTGTAGTCCTCGTCCAGAATGTTTAACACATCCATGCGGATTCTGTGAGATTCCCCATGTTTATAAACAACACCCAAATCATGAACCAGTACTTCAGGCTGATTAGGCAGTCCGGAGGCAGGACTTTCCGTCCTTTCCCCAAGCCATTGGGAATTGGAATACAGAGAAAGATTTTCTTTCCATTTGTAATCAAATCCGAAGGCTCCCTTAAACTTTATCTGCCCTCCAACAATACCGTTAGGGGCAGTAGGATCAACATAATCCATAAAAGTCAAATTGGTATACCAGCCCAGTTTGTCGTTGATTTTCTGATCCCATTCCAGTTCCCAGCCTTTGGCTTTGACGATACCTGCCACATTGACATAGTTGGTGGTCGCAGTAGTCAGAAGATCTTTTAACTCCATGTCATAGTAGGTAACAGAAGCATTTTTTTTCCCATTGTCGAAGGACTTCACCCAGTTATATTCCCATGATGTGACCTTTTCCTCCTGTAGATTTGGATTGCCACGGAAAGCCACAGTGGGAAGGTTCACGAATAATTCAAAGGGACTGGGGTAGCGAAAGGCCTTGCCCCATATTACCTTAAAGAATTCATCTTTGTTCAGCTCAAATGTCAGGGCATATTTGGGGGCAAAGCCCGAGCTCAAGAGCTCATGATTATTTAAACGGTTAGCGGCTAAAAAACTGATTTTATCGGAAATCTGGTAGATGGACTGTAAATATATACCATCCATTGTTAGAGAGCCCGGGGTTACATTAAAGAACTCATTGGAAGGAATGGCAATGCCTGTAAACACTTGTGAGGCGATATTCACAAAGGGGCTGAATGTTTTTTGAACAAAATCAACCTCTTCGCGGTTGTAACCAAAAATCAGATTCCAGCGATCATTGACCTGATGTGAAGCCTGAATTTCAAACTCAACAGCCTTTGATTCAGAGTCGAGATTAAAGAGATTAAGATCATATTCACGGACTTCTTCAATCGAATGAACATATTTCCCCGACAATCGAAAACTGGTTTTGTCTGAAATCTGCTTTTTGTATTCCATTCCAATCCAGTCCTGTTCCTGATTGTTGTGGGAGCGAATCCGTCGCTGGTCTTCGTTAAATGAAGCGGGAACCGAAAGGCCGTTTGGATTCTGAAATATGGGAGTTATACCTCCCCAAAAAGGTACATTGACGGCCTCATTGTAGGAGAGATTGCGTTTGACCTTGCTGGTTCCATAACTAAATTTTAAATCTTTAAATTCAGACACTCCTAAGATGGAATGATTGTCATAATCCATTCTGAAATCAGAGGCATCACCAGGAAAGGAGCGGTAAAGCGGTTGTCGTAGGAGAAGGTTTCTGTACCCATTGGGAACACTGGAATGATACCTGTAATCACCAGGCTTAGCCCGATCGGTTCCATCTTCTCCAAAGACTCGAAAGGAGAAAAAGTGCTGATTGGAGTCATTTTTTTCAAAATAATTGGCATTTGCGCCAAAAACCCCCGCACTGCCTAGGGTGAAGTTGGCGGAGTTTTTGTCATAACCCTTGCCATCAAAGGTTTCGATACTGATAACCCCTGAATAGGCACTGGAACCATACAAAACAGACCCGGCTCCACGAATCAGCTCTAAACGCTTGATGCTCTCCTTGGGAATGGTATCAAGGTTAAAATGAGGGCCTACAGGGTCATTCACCTTAATTCCATTCACCAGAAAAAGAATTTTTAGATTGTAAATACCGTTCAAAACTCCACGAATGTTAATGTATTGCCGTCCAAAGTAGCCGTTTTCCACATGGACACCGGGAGCTGTCTTTAAGAGGTCATAAACGGTATCAAACTTTTCTATGTCCTTTTGGGTGTACACTTTCACAATGGAAGGAGCAGAAAGTGGGGATTCCAGCCTTTTGGTGGCGCCCGTAGTGGAGTTTGAGTTTAAGTTGGTTGAAATTCCTGACAATAGACTTTGAAAATCCATGAAGTCTTCTGAGTGGATGGGAATTGTAAATGAGGCCAGAGCCAAGGAGATTGCAAATTTTTTGTAGTACATGCTTAATTCCTCACCAGAGTAACCATTTTGAGTAAGTTCGCAGGGTATTTCAGACCCAATAATTTCAGGGTTTCCATATTCATGAATATTTTAGGCTGAACCCCTTCTCTGGTCAGTCCTGCCAGAACTCCTGACTCTACAAGCTGACGATTGTCTGTAAAAGATAAAATGGACCGTTCGGCGGGAAGGTCGATCTTTGAAAAGACATATAAAACATTACAATCTGCTGGAATTTCATTGGTTTCCAGCAGTCTGACCTCGATTGGCAAAACCTTTGCACCCACTTTTAACTGTTTCAGATTCATCAGGGCGTTTCGGAGTTCTGTGCGTTTGTTTGTGTCACCGCCGTGAATCCCTATCACAACTTTTTCCAGATTCAAGCCGCTGGAGGCAATCAGGGAGCCAATCAGCTTGGCCTGATCGGGCAGGGGTAGATCAGCATGGGCCACACCAAGGCTCAATCCCAGCACAATAGTTTTCAGCCATTTCATAATAATTCCTCATTGTATTCTGATGTCCCCACATATTAGGTGGGGGATTCCCCCTCGTCAATAGGAAAAATTGTCTATTTGACACGGGAATGACTTTTTTATAGTACAGATATATTGTGCTGATTGTGATTATAGACTATCCCAACAAACCCCTAATGACATAAGCTGACATAGTTTTTGTTTGAGGGTTGGGTTTTAGGAGAAAAATCCTTGTTTTAATATTGTAAAAAAAATGACAATATAAGATATCGAATATGTAGGAGGCGCAAATGTTGAAGCAAGGAAAAAAACTGTGTACGGGTATAGGAATCCTGGCAGTTGGTTTGATCGCAAGCGGTTGTGGTGGCAGTGGTGGTGGGATGGTTAGTGGCAGTCCTTCTGTGTCTTTGAGTGGCTCTGCGATCAAGGGGCCTTTTCGTGGAGGTTCAGTTAAGGCCTATGGTCTGAAGGTTGATGGTAGTAAAGCGTTTGAAGTTTTAGGAAGCGTTACAGATGACAAATTTGCTATCACAGTTCCTCAGGATAATGCAGGTCTACCCTACTCGGTATTCATTGAAGTAGAGGGAGTTTATCAGTCTGAAGTTTCCGGAGCGGTCACAACAGAAAATTCCAATCTATTAAGTGTTGCTTTTGTGGATAGCACAACCAACAAGGTTGAAAATCTTTTGATTAGCCCGCTAAGCCACATTGTTGCCAATATGGTGGCAGCAGAACCTGGAATTGTGAATGATCCAGACCTGATTCAAGCAGCACACCAGTCAGTTGCAAGAAACTTCGGCTTGACCAATGTTGGTATTTTACAGGGTACAATGCCTGCAATTTTAACAATGAGTGCCCAAGCCGCTGATATTAATACATATACACAGCAGCAGCAGTCCTTAGGGGCTGTTCTGGCTGGCTTTGAAAAACTTCGGGGAAATCTGAAGTACAACGATTTTTTTTCGACTAGGTTAAGAGATCAAACAACTGGTGGAAGTATTCCTCTACAATTCAAAGTAGATTTGGCAACTCAGATCGAGTCCCATATTCAAGGGCTTGACTATAGAAATTCTGTGGCATCGTTGACAGCAAGCACACTAAGCAGTGCCGGAAATTGGGGAGTTGATCAGGTTGTTGCCAATCCAGCTCAAATCAAATTGTATGTGAATGGGAAAAGCTATTCTGCCTTGAATCCAACCACAGTACAGGTGAATCAGGCTATTTCGGTTGCTGCAGCAATTCTGGCGACAAGAGATCAATCCCTGAATTACAGTTTTTCTGTGGTTCATCAACAACTAGGCCTGCCCGTGAAAAATTTTGTCGCAAGTTTTCCAGATTCTGGGGAACAAACAGGTCCAGGCAGTTTTACAGGCAGCTTTATCGCCACTCAATCTGGGGATTATATCCTTCATGCGGAAATTCATCCCATAGGCCAGAACTTAATTTCCACCAGTTATCCTATTAATGTTTTGCCTGCACCCACTGCAAATGCTGGAGGCACAGCAAACTTTTCTTTGGAGAATTATGTCTTTGAACACACGGGAATCCAACGATTTGGGCACTTTAACGGAATTCTTTCATTTGATGACAATGGATATTT
The DNA here is from genome assembly GCA_019454875.1 of Candidatus Cloacimonadota bacterium. GTDB lineage: Bacteria > Muiribacteriota > UBA6191 > UBA6191 > UBA6191 > UBA6191. The sequence continues at coordinate 13,863 of JACFNL010000029.1, forward strand.
TACCTATTTTTATGTGGAAGATGCATCCGCAAAAAACCGATATCTACTGGTTGGCACGGCGGCATTTTCAGGAAACCTGGTGACTCTTAAAGTAAACAAACAGTATTCCGTCCCAGATAATGTTTCACCTCCAGTTGAGGTTATGCCTGCTAATACCGAGCTTGACAACACTTATACCGTTGCTGATCTGGGAAGCAATTCCTTCAGCTTAAGCGGAGGAACTGGGAGGCTGAACTCCGATAAAATTGAACAAACAACAGGCCATTGTGCAAAAAACGAGCAACCAGAAAGAAAACATTGGTTTGCCAATTATGTTTTTGCCGGTAAATGTTATAGGTTCGGAAAAATTGTCAGAGAAGGGGTTTTTGAAGAATAAAGGGTAAAAAATACTCTGATGAGTATGGCTATGTCTGGGCTGCCAGAGACAGGGAAAACCTGCTTTTGGTGGCCCAGATTTCTTCTTTGAGTTCTGATAAGCGCACTTTACAAATCAGAAATTCTCCTTAGAATTAATCTTCTGGGCAGATTAAAGGAGTACAGTATGATTTATAGGGTCGCAACCAGTCTGACGATGGTAGTGTTTATGGTTCAGGGTTCATTGTTGGCCCTGGACCCAGATCTGCTTCGTGAGGCAATGGAAAATCAGGCAAACATGATTCGGGAAGCGGGAGCCAGGGCGGCCATTGCGGATCAGCTCTATGACGGTAGCTCCATTTTGAATAATACCAGAGGACAGTCAGAGACCAGAAGTGGACTTTTAAAGATTGTTTCCACGATAGAAACTGCTGAGGATCTGAATTCAGCCATGCAGATTGCAGATCAGTTTGCGATGGGCAGCACAGCCGAGCAGTATGTGGCATCATTAGTCAGGGAGCAGTTAAAACGCAGGGCCCTGTTTCTTGGGCTGGTCGGGCAAGGTGTGGATCGCAATTCTGTCAGGCAGGTTGTAGACTCATTAAAACCAGTAGAATTGTCAGAGTTTTTACGCCCCGAGGATTTTATGACAGTGGCTGTGGAGTCATTGCAGGCTGTGGTGTATGCGAATAGTCGGAAGTGGGATGACAGAAAGACTCATTTGGAGCAAATTTTTTCCCGTCATGAATGTGATGTACTTTCCAGTTTTCATTGGGATGAAAAGGAAGAGGCTCACAACTACCTGGTACAGTGCAAGGACTATGTGATTAAACCATTAGTAGAGCATTACGGGGGCGAGGTTTCTCCTGAGCTTGAAGTAGAGGTAGAGTTAAAAACCGGAGGCTGGTTTACCGGAAAAGACCTGACGGTTTCCATCGTGGGCACTAGTGGTGGGCAGGAAAAACAGAGTCTGGCCTATCTGCAGGCCATGATCGAGAATAACCCGTTTCAATACATACAGGACAACAATCTGGCAAGCCTTGTGGAAATAGGGAAAATCAAGGAAATTGCTGGCGAAAGAACTCTGGTTTTAAAGAATGCCAGGGCAAAATTCTGGTTTAAGGCTGCTGGGGCGAAAAAATCCCAGGCGATTTATTTTTCCGAGAAGAAATATGGAGATTTGATTCTGAAGGGGGGAAACTGATATGAATCGTATTTTGGCACTTGCCGTAGCGACTTGTTTGTGTGTAGCCCCCGGATTCGCCTCTGAGGTTGATGGGATAGTAGAGTTGGAGCAAAAGCTGATAACCCAGGAAAAAAGGCTTCTGGAATCGGAGTTGAAGCAGGATCGGGCCATTGTTGAGAATTGGAAATTCAGAGGCATTCTTGGTTGGTTGCAAGGCTTGTTTTCCTCCACAGAAAAGAAGGCTTTGCAAGCGTTGCTGATGGAAACAGAACAGTCGATCAAAAAAGAATTTGCCGGAATGAAAGCCTCGGAAACTTCGTTGCAGCAAGAGGTTTTTAATGTGGGTTATGCCTTTGAGCAGAAGGGCGATTTTGCTAAAGCCATAGAGTTCTATAAAAAAGTGGTTCATAAGGATGACAAGGTTCTTTTAAGAATTGGTTCCTGCTATCAGAAACTTAAGCAGTATAGCGAGGCCATCACCTGGTATCTGAAGATGCAAAAAACGGATGCCAACTTTTTGCTGGTGGTGGAATGTTACTGGGAGGCTGCATTGCCTAAAGATGCAATCACCTGGCTGTTTCGTATTCTTGATCCATATAACAAAAATGCGGCTGAACTTAAGGCCTTGGAATTGATGGATCGTTATGAATATTCAAACAGGGACAGTGACTTTCCTGGATTTTCCACCCGTCTTTCCGATGTCTATCTGGCAAAAACCCTATCCTATTTTTCCGAGAGTACTGAAATCGCTGCTTCCGACTACAAAAGGGCGGTAAACTTAAGGAGTGCTGGTCAGGACTTACAGACGGTTTCCATGCAGATTGTACAGTGGTACTTCAACAAGGTTGAGGAGGCCCGCAATACACTTGAAGAGAAACGCTCCGAGGCTTTTGAGCATTTTGAATATCTGCTAAGACAGGCAGAGCAGAAGATCAGTCGGGAAAAGGACAGACTCAGGGATGCTGAAATGCAGGCTATGAGGGATTACGAATATGCTTTGAATCGGTCCCGCCAGGAATTGAGTGAAGCCCGTTTGAATCTTGATGATGTTCAGAAAAATCAGGCATCGACACCGGAGCAGATTGATTATGCCCAAAAACGACTTCGTAATGCTGAGTATCGCCTGCAGGATTTGATGAACAACAGGATTCGATTCATCGAGGAAGAAATCAGTCCTTACAAGGAAAAGCTTGAGCGAGCACAAAGAGAATACAATCAGCTAATCCAGAATCGGGCCCAAATCATTGAGGATTATATCGCTCCATACAAGCGGGCATTAAAGGCCTCCGAAGATAACGAGAAGGTAATTCGTCGTTTGCATCAGATGATATTCTAAGGCTTTGTCCGTGATCATATTGACACCTTTGGGAAACACGATAAGTTGTGCTAGGATGCGTTGCTTGGGAGGTTGATATGCGTGGTATGTTTCTTGGCCTTTTTCTGTTGTTTGCAGGCGTGTGTCAGGCTGAATTCCCGATAATAGTGGAGAATGCTATGCCCAAAAATCCGGCAGTGGCCACGGGCTACAATCAGTCGGCCTGGAATTTGTACCGTCAATTGTCCGTAGCAGGTGGGAATGTACTGGTTTCCCCTTATAGTATCGGAATGGCTATGAGCATGGCTTTGTCCGGAGCTAAGGGAGATACAAAATTACAGATGCAGCAAGTTCTGCATCTGAGTATGAATGACGAAGAATTACATCAGGGAAGCCAGAAGTTATTAAGAGACATGGGACGGTTTGCCTCAGATCCATCTGTGGAAATGACAGTGGCAAATGCCTTGTTTATTAACCCTGACTTTGAGCTGGTGTCACCTGAGTTTGTAAGTCTTTTAAGCCAGGGTTATGAGGCTGAGATTTTCAGGGAGCAGAATCTTGATTTGATCAATGCCTGGGTTAATCAGAAAACGAAAACCAGAATCCCCAAGATTCTGGATAGACTGCATCAGAATTCGGTGGCAGTTATTTTGAACGCAGTTTATTTCAAGAGTAATTGGGCAGTTCAGTTTGATAAAGAGATGACCGAACCCTTGGACTTTTTTGTAAATCAGGATGAGGTGGTTCAGGTTCCCATGATGCAAAGGACGGATCATTATTCTCTGGTTTATCGCGATAGTTATCAGGCACTTAGAATGCCCTATGTATCTGATGATTTGTCTATGGTCGTAATTTTACCGATGGATAAGACTGGTTTAACAGCTTTCGAGGAATCCTTCAACCCATATGCTCTACAGGAAATACTTCAGGAGTTAAGGGATACTCAGCCATCTAAAGTAAAGGTGGGAATTCCCAGGTTTCGGGTGGAATATTCAGCTGCCTTGGTTGAGCCTTATCAGAATATGGGCATGAAGGATGCTTTTTCGTCCTCCGATGCTGATTTTGGAGGGATTACTGGCCAGGAAAATGCCAAAGGTCTGATATGGATTGATCAGATCCAGCACAAGACTTTTCTTGAAGTAAATGAGGAAGGCAGCGAGGCTGCGGCAGCAACGGCTGTAGCTTTTGCCACCCGCTCCATGGCTATGACCCCTGAGTTTATTGCAGATCGTCCCTTTTTGTATCTGATTGAAGACCGAGGGACGGGAATGATTCTGTTTATGGGAAGAATGGCAAATCCTCTGGAATAATCATGCCCTTTTTTAAGTTTCAGGCCGTTGTCTTTGATTTTGATGGGGTAATTGTAGGAGCGGGCGGGCATCTTTACCGGGATACCTTGCATTTGATCCGTTCCCTCTATGGAAATGTTCCCTTGCACATTGCTTCAGCGGCCAACCATTCCGATTTGTTAAGGGTCTGTAGTCAACTGGGGATTTTTGAGTATTTTGTAAGTATTCACGGGGGCCCGACTCCAAAATATCAGTTGTTAAGCCAATTGCTTCTGGAATATGGGTATACAGCAGAGGCTACCTGTCTGATCGGGGACTCCTACAGTGATTATGAGGCAGCTTTGCACAATGGAATGCAGTTTTTTGGCTATTCCAATGAGGCACTTCGGGATCTTTCAGGCTCTTCAGGCTGGTTTCAGTCATTTCCCATGCTTACGCTCACTTGACAAACTGGACACTTCCATACAAAATACCTCGACTTGCGCAAAAAAATGTCAGATAAAAGAACCTGCCCAATGGCGGGTTGAAGCCCTTTCCCCTGATCTGATATAATTATGTTTTCCAGAGCGATGGTATGGAAGATATGGATGGTCAAAGCGTGAGAGTCAGAGTATTTCGTGGTAATGATGAGGATCAGTTTGAGGCTTACATTCATTTTTTCGATAATGAAGGCCACATGCTGACAACTAAACACTTGTGTACTCAGAAGTCGGAATCCCATCCCGAGTACACTGAAGATTCCCAGATTCTTGATTTGGATGCATTTTATTTTTATGAATGGTCCAATGTAGGCAGGGTGGAATGTCATTCCGATATCAAGGAAATTTGTCTTTCCCCAAAGCTAAGGCCAAAAATTGGCACTATTGAGTTTTTGGATGAAAGAAAAAAAGATCTGGTAAAACGGGGCAAAACTTCCTATGTCGATGAGGATGAAAATATTACCCAGTATGATATTTCCCAGTTTTTCAGCATGATGGAATGGGCCAAGCCGCCTGTGCCGATTCGGGATGTACGGTTCAATCTGTTTGATACCGCTCAGTTTCCAGTGGAAATAGAATCCACATTCGGTGAAAAAACATTCACTTCCTCGGTGCGGTTTTTTGATAATCTGGGCAATCAGCTTGATGTCAGTCCTTATCTTACAGAGAGGGAAGTGGACGGAGAGCACCTTTATGAAATCTGGAGAACAATTGATCTTGCTGCCTTTTTGAAAAAAATGTGGCTTAAGGTCTCCGTGATTGAGTGCCGTTCCGACCTGTCAAGCCTGGATCGCTTTCGTTATGTGAAGGGTAATATTGATTATCTGATCTACTGTAAGGCAAATAATTATAAAAAGTTGCCAGAGTATCTGTACAAAAGAGTTCAAACCAGAAAACTTGAACTGTTTTTGAAGGATGTTAAAACTGGTATTGGCGGCCCAGTAAGTCGCTGATTTTAATCTGAACAGTCTCAGGTGAGAATGTTCTCCAATAGATTCCGAGTACTCAGTATGTTCTGGCCAGAAAGACTCTGGCCAGAACATCAGCAGTAATCAGGCAAATCCGATTTCCGACAGTGTAGAGTCCAGTGCGGAGATTTTTAATTTCACCTGATCTACTCCCTTCTGCCAGAAGGATATCTGTGTACAATCTTCATCCAGGTGGGTTTTGATAAGCTCTTCTACTTCCATGCGGCCCGTGTCTCGTAAAAGAGCACAATACCTAGGATAAAAATCGTCTCCCATTTCCAGCCATTTGGCAAACACTGCGTATCCAAACAGATATCCGAAAGAATATGGGAAATTGTAAAAAGGGTAGTGATGAAAATGCAGTTTGTGGGCCCAGAAATATGGGTCTGTTCTCGCAGTTGTTTCTCCGTGCCAGTCTTTCCAGGCTTGCTCCATCATCTGGCACAAATCTTCAGCAAAGAGATTTTCCCCGTTTAATTTTTTGTCCATCAGCATTTTTTCAAAGCAGAAACGCATGGGAATATTTGTCAGATATACAACGGCCATTTCCGCTTCCATCCATAATGTGGGGTATTGCGACACAGGATCCTGATTTTTTTCACGGCTGACATGGGAAAACAGAATTTCACCAAATATACTGGCTGTTTCTGCCAGGGTCATGGGGTAGTTGATCTGGGAAGGGTGAATATCGCGCATAACCCAGTTATGGAAGGCGTGCCCAAGTTCATGGGCGACTACCCGGGCGGCCATCATGGAGTCACTGTAGTTTAGAAATACTCTGGGTGTGCGAGACTTCATAAATCCCGTACAATAGGCGGAAGCCCGTCGATTGGGGCGAGGCAAGGCGTCGATGTAGCCATTTTTTAGCATCATGGGTACAAAATTCCCCATATCTGGATGCACTTTTTTATAGGCATCTTCTATCATTACCATGGCCTTATCAAAGGGTAGTGGTTCGATTTTTTGTCCCATCAGTGCGGGAGCTGGGGCTTTGAGATTAAATGGTTCCACGGATTCTGACTTCCAGGCCCGGGCAAAGGTTTTTATAGCCAGCTGCCCGGTATCCCGATTGCGTAAAAGGCATTCGTTAAGAGCATCTAAAGTTGGTCTACTCATGCGATTTTTATGCAGGCTAGGTTCGAGGTAATCCATGGTTTTGCCACGGGCTCTGCGTTTCATAATCTGAATATTCCAGCCTGCCCTGGCATTGAGAACTTGAGCACAGCTTTCCTGATGATTTTTGAAGGTTTCCTGCATTGCGTGCCAGGAAGCAGCTCGCAATTCCCTGTCTTCGGCCTCAAGATTACTTAAGGCCTTGGCAAAACTGATAACTTCCTTGTGATCTGTGTACAGAAGCTCACATTTCAGATTGGCAGTCAGATTCTGGTATAGATCGGACCACGCCTGATACCCATGCTGTTCCAGTTCTGTTAACAGACCTTCTTCTTCTAGACTTAGAAGTTTATTGGCGTTTTTTCTTTCGCGCTTCCAGTAAAAGGAGGCTTCATTTGCCAGCGGATTGTTAAGGAATCGCTCAAAATCGGTTTCAGAGATTCGCAGTACAAAACTGTAGAGAGAATTGTGAGCATTCTGGCAGGTTGTACCAAACTCTCGTAATTTGGCCATTAGACTGTGTGCTGCCTTTTCTTTGCTGTTGAGGGCAATGGTACTATCAATATAGGTAAATAGCTGGGATCGTAGAAGACTTGCTTCATGCGAGGCCCTAACCATTTCCCAGGCAGTCTTCAAAGCAGTATGCAGTTCATCAGGCTTGAGGCTTTGAATATTAGGAATGATCTGGTTTAAGTTAAGGGACAGGCTGTGCAATTCCTTGGCAATAGCTGAGAGGATTTCAAAATCCTGGGTAAGCTTAAGACAGCTGATATCAGAGTATTCCTTGGTATTGTCCCAGGTTGGTAGTTCCATTATTTGTCCTTTCGCACATAGGTTCCGCTTTGACCACCACTTTTGAAGTCAAGGCGGATATTTTCAATATTCATGTCTTTCTGACTGGCCTTACACATGTCATAGATTGTCAGGCAACTTATTGACACAGCCATTAGAGCTTCCATTTCAACCCCAGTTTTGGATGTAGTTCGGGCCTCAGCCCGAACCAGGATGCCCCCATCTTTAATTTCACATTCCACAAAAACAGAATCCAGGGGCAGACTGTGGCATAGGGGAATAAGTGCATCGACCTTTTTTGCGGATAAAATACCAGCAATTTTAGCCACACTAAAAACATCACCCTTTTGAATCTGATTGGCTTTTACCAGTTCGAGGGTTTGTTGGTTCATTGTGATAAAACCAGATGCTCTGGCTATCCGTTGTGAGACAGATTTATGGCCGATATCAACCATGTTTGCTTCCCCATTATTGTCAACATGGGTTAATTGGGATTCTTGAGTTTCAGGCATTTTCCTCCATGAGTATCAATTGGGCAACAGGACTCAAAAGACCGGGAACCTGGAGATAACGGGATGCCAGATTTTTGTCCCATTGTTTGAGTACCAGATACTGATTTTCATTAAATTGATTCCACAGACCCAGTCTCTTTAGTGTTTCGGCCGGGGACAATTTGGGGAACAGATGAAAAAAGGCGGGAATCGCCAAGGGATATTTTGACAGGGCTTTTTCAAGGCGCAGTTGCAGTTCTTCAACCAATCCTCGATTGCGGACATGGGCCGCGTAGGAATGCCATTCATCCAGATAATCGGTCTGGGATGTAATAAGAATCGCTGCTGCTACGCACTGACTCAGGTTCAGACCCTTGGAATCTGGAAGTAAAAACAGCTCCAGGGCCTTATCGGGGCGCAAATTTAAAAGTCCTTTGATGATCTCAACACCTACCAGACTACGGAAAGCCAGAAACTGCCTTTCAAGTAGAAACCAGCCTTCGAGATTTCCAATACACAAAAGATTTTGAGCCAGGCGAATCCGATAATAGGGATCCTGGCAGGCAAGCAGAAAGAGTAAGTCGGTTTCACCATCAGTTTTAACAATCCAGTTATCAATGGAGCGAACCAGATCATCTGCCAGAGCCTGCTTTAAAATTCCTGAGGCAAAAATTTCTGTAAGCATGCCGTCAAAATAATTCTTAAGTAAAAAGCTGTAGAGTGGGATTCTCTGTATCTCTGAACGAGTCCCGGCAAAACGGTGTACTTTGGCATGAAAATTTTTGTGGGTAATCCCATGAATACTCAGAAAGCAGGACTTTTCCGGCTGTAGTTGCCAGAGGTCCCATTCGGTTTGCAAGTGTTCCCTTAGCTGCCAGTAGCTAATGCATTGTGCCCTAAGATCTGAAGGAAGGGTGGCGACTGCCTGACTCATATTTTCGCCCAAAATTAAATCGGTTCCCAACATCATTTGAAACAGTTCCGGGTAGAGTTCCTTACTGTGCTCCTGTAGTCCGGAAACAATTTCTGTGGGGATGCCCTGGGGACGATTCAAAAGGGTCTGTAACAGCATCTTTTGTGATTTGGGCCTTTGTTTTTGATACTTCTGTAGCAGATGATCCCAAAACAGGGACGGTATATATCCTTGGGTCAAGACATCGTTTAGTAGTCTGTATGGAGCTTTGCCCAGACATTCTTTTGCCAGTGTCTGGCTGAAGTTGGGGTAAAAGTTGTTTAGATGTCGTATCCAGCCTGCTTTAATAAAAATCTCAGTCCGAATGACACCCTCTTCCCAGTAGGATGCAATTTTGCGAAGTTCTTCCAGGTCCAGATGATTTAGGCATAAAACCAAAAAAGCCTGTAAAACCCTTGGGTTTTCCTCATTTGCCAGTTTCTTTTGCTGATTTAGAAGTATAGGTTTTAACTGTGTTTCTTTATCCAGGTAGCGACTGATAGTGAGGCTGGCCGGATTGCCAGTTTTTATGTAATAAAGAAACAGTTCCTCAAGCTCAAAAGGTTTTGGATCTTTTATGGCTGTGAGCCACAGCAGGCAAAAATGTGAGAACAGAGGATCCTCTGTATGCAACTGCTTGATAGATACTGTGGGGAGATTGAGACGATGTATCCGTCGAGGCAGACGGGATGCTCCCAGGTTTTTTAACCAGTCCAAAAGAGTTGGTAACAAAAGGCCGCTTGTCTGGGAGGGGTGGATATCAGGACTCAGCTTAAGCAGGGGAAACTCCAGGTGGGGTGTTAAGAACCCGATAAAATCGGGGCCCTGTTCTTCCTTTACCTGAACTGGAGCATAAAGGCTGAAGTGAGGATGGCTGTGACTGATTGAAAAAGTTGTTGAGATGATAAGGGATCCCTTTTCCGGTTGTTTCAGGATGGGAAGCCTCAGAATTTTTGCTGCCAGCTCGGTTAACTCAGTATCTTGGGATTCCGAAGCACAGACTGAGGAAAATGTAATCCCAGCTACAGCGATTAGCAAATGTAGCCTGTATAAAATTTCCTGGATTTCAGAGAAGGGAATCTGCATCTGTTTTTGAGGATTTCTGGGAAATGGGGGGCAGGCATAAGCTGGTTCATCATCGTAATACCCGGAAAGAATCAGGCTTCCTTGTCTTTGGAACAAAACATCCTGGATACGCAATCCATGACGCACACTTTCTGCCCTTTTGATTTTTTGTTGCAGGAGTTTTGTATTATTGGTACTGGAGGCAAGAATCGCCTTAAAATCCCGAATCAGTTCAAAATCCCTGCTGGCAGCAACAATATCAGTTAATATAGGCAGGTAAGAGGTCTGCACCATTTTTTCGCGAATCAGAAACCTGCTTAAATCAAGAGATCTGTCCGTCAGGCCCAGTCTTTGATAGATCTTTAAGAGATTTAGAATCTCGGTGGAAACATGCCTTTCCATAGAAAACAGGAGGTCAGTAAAATAAAGGACCCTTTCATAGTTTAAGAGATCCCCATGAATGTCTATCAGAAGTCTTAATGTTTCCTGATTTGCTGGTTTATCGGCTCTTAGATGGCTTAACACAGAAAGTGCCTTGCCTGCTTCATTAATTTCACGGTAGGCCCTACTCAAAAGGATTCTGGTAGAATCGTCGAGCTGTTCCTGAGGAAAATCCTTAAGGATTCTGATGATCTCCTGGTACTTGCTATCCTTCAAAAGACTCTGGGCCAGCTTGATACTGGCTTTCAGACGGTTTTTGAAATTCAGGCTGACCAGATTTGTCATCGTTGTGTTCCCGGAAAAAACCATTTCAGGGAGTGTCTCAGGTGCGTTTTCCAGTAGAACCAGTCATGTCCTCCCACCGAGACTTTTATGGTATAGGGTACACCAAGACTGCGAAAAAGCTCAGCCATGATGTAACTTAGCTGTTCGCCACCATCCATATCACCAGTACCCAGATAAAATCTGGTGCTGAAGGGGGTGCGATCAATCACTTCATGGTAAATCGCGCCCTGTCGTGGCCAGAAAGCCCCGGATTCACTGCCGCCCATACCGTAGACATGCGGGTAATGAAGAGCCGTTCTTATGGAAACCAGGCCTCCCAGAGAATATCCTAAAATAGCCCTGTCCTGTCTTGAGTGACTTAGTTTGTAATGTTCATGAAGCCAGTGGATCAGTTCGTCTCCAAGAAATTTTTCAAACCGGTTGTTAAAAATGTAGTCCTTTTCTCTCTCATGAGAACTTCTGGGGCTGACCATGACACAGACAAAGGCTTTACACACCTTCTGGTGTATCAGGTTATCAAAAAGAGTCTGTGCTGGCAGAAGGCTGACACACTCATGGCCATCCTGGAGTACTAACAGGGGATAGTTATCACCGGACTCGTATTGTGGCGGGGTATATATAAATACTTCTCTCTCCGATTTTAAGGCTTCTGAGTTAAGCATCACTCTTGTTATGTGCCCCCGAGGTGCCAGAGGATTATGATTGATCTCCGTGGGGAAGCGGTATTTGGGCATGGTTACATAGGAATTGGTTCCAAAGGGGCCATTGTCATAGCGATTTGGATTGTTTGGATCCAGAATCCAGTTTTGATTCACCACATATTTGTAAAAATAGATCCCATCTGGCCTGGCTTTAATGCGATAGGTATAACCACGATCCTTGGCAGAATAGCGCAGACGACGGCGGGTACTCCACTGATTGTAATCACCGACCCAATATACTTTCTGCCCTTTGGGTCCGGGCAGAAAAAACTGCACTGTACTGCGGCCAATTTTGATTGCGGGTTTCTGATTCATTTGCGCACCATACAAACTAAGGTTTTTGAGGATTTGAGTCAAGGATTGCATCAAAATACGGTTGCCAGTCAGGGAGGCGGTGAGGAGAGATTGAGGTGGCCCTTTGTATGGCATCTTTAAGGTCATCTGGACGCAATGGTATTTTGGGGGCCGGGAATTGCGTCAGGAATTTTTGTGCCAGAATTTTACCTGTAGGCTCAAGATTATGACAGCGTTCAATTGCCCTCGGCACTAATGTTGCCAAGATGCTGGAATGGCTGCTTTTGCCACCGGTTTGCAGGCAGTGGGCCAAAACATGCAGGGGCCAGCTTGAAATTGTGAGCGGAACAAAATCGGAGTATAACCACTCGGAAAGCAAAAACAGCTTCTGGTAGTTGGTGTTCTGAAGGTGTTGTGTAAAGTCCTCGAGCCATCCTTCCAGGCTTCTGAGCCATAATTTCTCCGAGATCGGAACATGAGAGTACAGTTCAAACCAGTGTGAAAGTGTGTCGTAGCTTGACATAACCCTCAATTCGGGACTGAGGCTTATGGCAAGTTCAGGCAGAATTAAAACAGCATCTGGAATTAAATCGGGGCCCAGAATGGTCATTTTCAGATCTTTGTAAGAAATGACAGCAGTTCTTGAGGCCCAGGCCCCGGAAGAAAAATTACTCGGGATCAGGCACAGACGATATTTTCGTTTTACACTCTTAGGATTTGCCCCCATTTCATGAAACATAGTGGACAAATCAGCTTCATTTTTTGGTGCAAGGCTTAAGACTTTGGCAGCATCCATGACGGATCCGCCTCCGATTCCCACAATTATTTTCCCTGATACAGCCTGATTCAAGACCCATTGTGTATCCGGCTCACCCTGAAGTTTTATTATTTGGATGCGGTATTTTCCCTCACAGTATGTCTCAATGTTTTCGATTAGGCCACTTTGTGATGGGCTGTAGATTATGGTTACGCTTTTGGGCCATTGAGAAATCAGTGATTTTAGTTTTTTTTGCAGAATCATAAGTGTTGCCGGGCCAATTCACGAACCCTTGTGTCCTTGTGATTTTTCAAGACCTGCACAATCTCCTGAATGGGCCATTCCGACTGTTTAGAAAGATTCAAAATCAGATTGCGCATAAAACTCTCAAACCCGATACGGCGAATCGGAGATCCAGAAAATTCAGTGAGAAATTCCTCCTCACCAAGGGAGGCATACCACTTGGGGCTGTATTTTTCTTTTGCCAGAAACTGGGTCTCGTGACTGATTTTTGCAAACCGGTTGTATGGGCAAATGGTCTGACAGTCATCACAACCATAAATATAGGTTCCCATAGCCATCAATTCAGGTTCTGAACCGCTGCGTTTTTCAATGCTTTGGTAGGATAGGCAGAGTCTGGCATCAAGTTTATGGCTGTCTGTAATGGCATTGGTGGGGCAGTGCTGGATGCAGCGAACACAAGTCCCACAATGATTGGCATGAGGTGTGTAGTCTGTCAGTTCTACATTTAGGAGAATACAGGCAAGAAAAAACCAGGACCCGTGGTGTCTGGAAATCAGATTGGTGCTTTTGCCGATCCAGCCAAGACCCGCCGCCTGAGCCAGTAATTTTTCGGAAATTGGGCCTGTGTCTGTATACCAGCGGGTTTTTAATCCTGAAACTTTTGTGGAGAGTGTGGTTCCGATCTGTTTTAATTTAGGTTCCAAAACCTTGTGGTAGTCCCTTCCCTGGGCATAAATGCTGATTCCGTTACGCTTTTTGGACAAGAGATTCTGAGGATGAAAGTAGGAATAACTAAGCATCAGAGCAGAGGGGAAATGTAAACCGATTGTCTGGGCCGGGTTGGCCCTTATGGGCATACTCTGTTCGAGCCAGCCCATTTCACCGTGTCTTTTTTCTTCTATATAACGAAGCATGTCCTGGTTTTGAGGAATCTGCCGTAAATCTACAAAACCAGAATCCAGAAATCCAAGGTCTTTTGCCAGATTTCGGGCATGCTCTTTTAGGGCCAGGGTTTGAACAGGGGGAAGGGATATGGGGGACACCTCAAGAATTGCCGCAGGTATGTATGCTTTTTGCCTCATGTTCTGGTTCTTTCCTGGGCATGGTATCATGCGGCAATGAACCGGGAACCATTTTTAAAACATACGCTGGCAAACGGACTCTCGATCTTCGTGGTAGAGAAGCCGGAACTGGCTACGGCTACACTTATGTGCCTTTACAGGGTTGGCTCAGCTAGTGAATCAAAACAAGAGCAGGGTGCAGCCCATCTTCTGGAACATATGATGTTTAAGGGAAGCAAAGGTTTTCCTGGGGGCAGTATTGACACCCTGGTACAAAGACTTGGGGGAGAAAACAATGCCTTTACCTCCAGAGACTACACAGCCTATTATCATGTGCTGCCTTCCTTTGACTGGCAGAAGGTTCTGGATATGGAACTGGATCGCATGACTTCTTTGATGATTGATTCCTCAGATTTTCTCTCGGAACGGCAGGTGGTTCTTGAGGAAATAGGCCTTTATGCAGATGATCCACATGAACTGATGATGGATCGGCATTTTGAAATGGCTTTTGGGGAGAATAATCCTTACCATCACCCAATCCTGGGCTACCCCTCTACCTTAAACAACATGTCGGCAGAGGATTTGAGATCCTTTTATCACCGTTTCTACCGTGTGGATAATGCTGCAATTCTGTTGGTGGGAGGAGTGGACTCACAAAAGGCCGTTCTGGAAATCAGCAAACGCTTCAATCAGCTTCGCACCCCACAGAGTCTGATTTCTGTTCCAATCAGGATGGATGGAGCGGATGAATCTTCTGCGCCCTCGGTTATTCCTATGGATGTGGAAGAAGTGAGATTTAAACTATCTTTTCGCTCGGCCTGCATGGGGGAAAGAGAAGACATAATTGCGGATCTTCTGGAGGAGATTCTTGCTGGAGGCAGGAGTTCCGTTCTCTGGCAGGACTTAAAGGAAAAGACGCATTTAGCCAGTACAGTAGGAGCAGGTAACAGTTCCCAGCAGTACACGGGACTATTTTTTCTGGATATTGATGTCAGTGAATCAGCCGAGCTTAAAGACTGTCTTTTGGCCACTTATGAAATTTTGGAAAGACTTATAAAAACTGGTGTTTTGGAGGCTGATTTTAAAAGGGCTGTAAACAAACTTCTGGCCGCCTGGTATTTTGAGCAGGAGAGAAGTGAAGATATGGCAATGTCTTTGAGCCAGTGGGTGTTTCTGGATAAGGTGGAGCAATATTTTTTGTTTCCGGAACTGTTAAGCAGTATTTCTCTTGAGGAAGTCAACGAATTCTTAAGGCGGATTTTTCGTCCAGAAAATATGCTTTTGAGCGTAGTTCACCCATCTGACAACATTCTTGCCTCTCCCCCTGTGCTTTGGAAGGTTTCCTAGTGAGAGACGACCTGTTTGATTTTTCTCCCCAGCGATTAGCTTTGGTTCCATCAAACGATTTATTGTTTTTGAATCGTCCTGGCAGCATTTTTGTACTCCGTATCAGTTTTGAAGTCAGTGTTTGTGCGGAACCACCGTTTAAAAATGGATTGGCAGCACTCTGCTTTCGGATGTTGATGGAGGGGACAAAATCCAGAACTGCCCTGGAAATTGCCCAGGCCCTTGATGATCTTGGCTGTGAATGGAATCTGTTTGGACAGTCACTTCAGATTGCCTGCCTGAGCAGATTTCAGAACCAGTTACTTGAACTGGTAGGGGATATTCTTCAGAATAGTTCCTTTGAAAAAAAACGCTTCAAAAAGCTTAAAACAGAAATCCTTGAGGACTTAAAACGGAATTATGAAGAAAGTGAGAATGAGGCATTTGAAATTTTAAGAAGGCATGTGTTTTTTGGAACAAAAGCCCATGCACATCCATTGGGTACGGTGCGGGAAATTCAGTCTCTGAGTCACGAAGAGCTTCTTGAGTTCAGAGACAGGTATCTTGGCCCGGCAAATTTGAGATTTTATGTGGCAGGTAGCGTGGATTTACAGTCTCTGCAAAGGGATTTGAGTCATTCTCTTTTTGGATTAAGACATGTGGAAGCACATAAACCGGACCTCATGATTCAAACGGATGCGCAACAAAATGACAGATTGTTCGTATATAGAAAGAGGCAACAGTCCGTTTTGTGTATGGGGCATAGTGGAGTAACAAGACATCATCCCGACGCAGTTGCCCTCAAAGTAGGAGATCAGGTATTTGGTTCAGGAAACGGCTTAAACAGTCGCCTGAGTCGAAGACTAAGAGAAGAACTGGGCCTTTGTTATTCTGTGAGTGGCGATATCATGAGCAGTGCTGGTCGCTGGCCTGGAATGATGCAGATGAGTATTGGAACAGCTGGATCAACAGTTGAGCAGGCTGTTTCAGAGATGCTTGGCTGCCTTCAGTCGTTTCTGGAGTATGGGCCGACGGAGGCTGAGACAGAGGATACAAAATCGTATCTTCTTGGCTCACAGTGTTTTCTGGTGGAGACCTGTGGGTCTTTGGTGCAGCTTTTAAGAGAGATGGATGTGTTTAGTCTGAGTGAGGATTTTATGAGGCAGGAAAGACAGAAGCTTATCGGAATCAGTGCCTCTGAAGTCCGGGATGCCTGGAGAAGGCATGTCTCCGTACAAAGACTGGCTTTTGTGTTGGTGGGTACTGTTTGTCCTTCTGGATTTAGCAAGGCTAATCGTAAGGAATTGTTGGGTTTATAACAGGAAGTGAATAATGGTTGCATGGATTCGTCTGGCAGTGGTTCTTGGACTGATTTGTAGTGTGTTTGCTGTGGAAGACAGTCTGGGCTTTGATGACATTGTGCTGATTCAACAGGATAATTTTCTGGAAGAGCCGATTGCTGTTATCGAAAAACGAGCGGAAGAGCTTACCGTAGAATTTTCCGAGGAAGAATCCCGCATGCTCTTTGGTGTGGTTTCTGAAGTCAATGGACTTCTTGAGGAAGCTACGCCACTGGCTTTTCTGAATAGCGATCTGCAAAGAAAGCTGCTCATTCTGGAGAGGGACTGGAAACAAAGAGAGGGAGCCCGGCTGGTGGTTAAACTCCTGGAAGCAGTCCGGATCAAAGCTGAAAACTATATGCAGAATGCATTACTTTTGGAGAGGTTGCCGGAAGGTTCTGTGGAGGCTTTAGAAACTAAAGAACGGGCGGCCCGGTTTTTTGAAGGAATCAGGACAAGCAATCAGACTCTGGAAGAGACCATTCGCAGCGCATCCCGATAGCTAATTCATATCAGTTCCCCTAGTAGCCTTAGGACATAAGTTTTCCTGAGGCTCTTTTTTTGTCTGACTTTTTAGGGATTTCTAAAAATTTTCCTTGGGTTTTCATGGATGAGATGGCATAAGATCCCCGCTCGGGAGGACATCTCATGGAACTCATAAATTCTATCTTTGTTCTGATGGGGGGGCTTGGTTTATTCTTTTATGGAATGGGCCAGTTCTCTGAAGCTTTACAATCGGCTTCCAGTGATCTGGTAAAAAAGGTATTGTCCAAACTGACATCCAATTGGGTGTTTTCGGTAATGGCGGGGGCTGGTATCACGATGATGGTCCAGTCCTCTTCCATTTCTACGGCCATGACAGTTGGACTGGTTAATGCCGGCCTTTTAAGTCTGGTTCAGGCCGTAGGCATTGTTTTTGGTGCCAATATAGGAACCACAATCACGGGCTGGATTATTGCCATCAAGGTTTCTCACCTCGGTTTACACATGGTGGGTATAGGTCTATTTTTATCCGCCCTGAAAAAGTATAAAAAGATCTCGGTGATTGGCAAAGTAACCTTCGGACTGGGGTTGGTATTTTTTGGTCTGGAAACCATGAGCAATGTTTTTAAGCCACTGCGTACCAATGAAGATTTTATTGCGAATCTATATCTGTTTAACGCAGATACCATGCCCTCCTTACTGATGACTGTTGCTATGGGCTGTCTTTTAACCGTAGTAGTTCAATCATCCTCTGCCATGCTTGGTATCACAATTGCCCTGGCCTCTACTGGCACTATCAGCTTTCAGACTGCCGTTGCCCTGGTTATGGGAGAAAACATTGGCACAACCATTACGGCCATTCTCGCAGCAGTGGGGGGTAACACCAATGCGAAACGAGTAGCCTTAGGTCATGTGATGTTTAATGCCTCTGGGACATTGGTGTTGATCTTCTTTTTTCATCAATGGGTTGGGTTTATTGACTGGATGATTCCATCTAATCCGGATTTAATGCTTGCAGATGGCAGTAAGCCACATATTGCCCAGCATATTGCCACCTCACACTCCATGTTCAATATATTCTGTACATTGCTTTTTACTCCATTTCTGACTCCCTTTGTGGCCATATTGTGCAAAATATTTCCGGAGCCGGCCTTTAAGGAGCAGACTCGCCTGGTGCACCCGGATGGAGTGCAGATTGCACCAGTTTTAGCCATTGAAGAAGCCTATCAGGAACTGAATCGTATGGCAGATATCACCCGAAGAATCATGAGTTATACCAAAGACTGCATTGGCAAAGAGGAGAGAGACCCGGAACTCAAGGAAAAAATTCACAAATATGAGGATATTCTGGATCGGATTCAGGCCGAGATTCTGATCTTTTTAAATCGGGTTATGCAGGAACATTTAACTCACGAGCAGACAGTCAGAATCAATACGATTATTCAGGTAGCGGCGGATTTGGAAAATATTGGAGATTATTGTCGTAACCTGATGAAACTGAGGGCCAGGCTTTTTGATGAGCCAGAACATATTCAGGAACAGGACTTTAAGGTGCTTGAAGAATTTATGGAAGAGGCCTGTCAGAATTATGCCATGATTTTTGAGGAAATCCGCGATCCTGAATCTGCATCAGCCCATCATTTTGATAATTCCTTCAATGCATTTAAACAGAAAACCAAACGCTTCAGGGTGGATTATCTCAGAAAAGCGGATGATGGAAAGTACTCTCCACTTTACGATCTGAGTTTTGCCGATATGATTGCATCCATGCGAAAAATCAACGGACACTGTGGGGCCATCAACCGCACCTTGGCCCATATGTTAAAAAATGGATAAAAAAAGCTGGGCACAGATTGTGCCCAGCTAAAGTGTTTAGTAACAGTCTAATAAGTGCTGAAGCGGTTGCTTCTTGTTGGTTTGGGCTCCAGAGGAACCAAAGATTGCCGTAAGAGCCAGATGGCATGTTGAATACATAAATCCAGGGTATTTTGCCAGGAACGAGCTGCATATTCCTGTTCGTAAATAGTTTCGCCCCTGTGGGTCAGTGACATCTGCACAATGCTTTTGTTGCGGCTCTTCTGACTGACCACAAAATCAATTCGGGCATCAGATACACCTCCAAACTCCTTTTCCAGTTTCTTGTTCATACGGGCCACGAGCTGTTCGGTGTCGCGACCCCAATTCTCATCTCTGAGACTAAGATGAAGCATGTAAACTCCTCCTTGGGCATATATCTATTGTAACGATAAAAGTGCAAAGTCCCAATCCCTGGAACAGATTATTCGTAAATGTTCAGGTAAAAAAAATATCCGGGAACTGTCAGGCAGTTCCCGGATAAGGTGAAAACAGGTATTGGTTTAGTTGCTCTGGCTCGCTGTAAATCCGGCAGTACTGTTTAAAGTCTGGGAAATGGGAAGACAATGTTCATTGTTTAGACTCCTGTATCGTAATGTTCCTTCGGCGCAGGAAGTACGGCCCTTGATTCTTTGTGATACACCATCCGTTTTTGGAATAAAACTTTCAACCATAGTGGGACCAAGTTTAGGGATTACACTTCCTGATGGATTGGATGTACGAAAGCTCATGAAGGTTGTTGCGTTTTCAACTAAAGAGTCAGAATAGTGCTCCAATTCCTGTGGTCGCTGCACCCCAATACTGGTTCCAAATGGCTGTCTATCTCCAGTGAGTGTCTGCAGAAGATGCCCATGAAAAACTCTCCAGATACCGTATTTAATAAAAGAATTACCCCCTGCAGAATAAGCCTGCACCCAACGGCGATCCTCAGTAAAGGCAATGGCTTCAGTATGGTTTTGATTGGTAAGGACATGAGAAGTTTCAAATACCAAGTTAGCCACAAGTTGTTCCGTAAAGCCGCCGTTTGGAATTGTGGGATGGGGGAAATTGCTGGCCTGATGGCAGGTGACATCAGTACCTTGAACTGCGTTGTCGGCTCTGGTAGCTCTAGGCCAGATTTTAAGCTGGGTTAAATCTGCACCACAGCTGGTATCCATGGTGTAAGTCTGGGAGCCTTCTGGCAGGCTCAGCACCAGCTGGTTGTTTGTGAGTGTATATGTGGTTCTGGTTACACTGGCATTCGATTGAGTTGTGATTGTGGTAAAAGTAGCACTGCCATTGAATTCAAACTTTCCCCCTATTCTATGAGTGAGATAGGTAATCAATTGGCCACCATGGACTTCCCACAAACCAAAATACACGGAAATATTATTGTTATTGGCATTGTTGGTACTGGAGAGGATGAGACGGCTGTCTGGGAAAAAATGATACACGGCTCTGCGGTTGATCAACTCTCCAGGTACAGCCCATTCAAAGCGTTTACCAACCAGGGAAGCCATAGCACTGGCATCAGACTCGGATACCGGTGTATCGCCTGAGCTTAAGGGGCCACTCACTGGTGTTTGTGAACTGGTGTTACTGCCTGAATTGGTATTGGATCCTGTATTGGAAGCAGTCTGACTGCCCAAAAAATTATTAAGATTGGGAAGTGTAATGTCATTAAATGGGATGTTGGCAAGTGCGCTGGTGATGGTGGAATCCAATTGACTCTTAAGTTTTTCCGTCAGGGAATCCACAAAAGAGTTTTGTAGATGTTCGGGGAGGGGTCTTAAAAATCCGGCCCCGGTTGTCAGGACAGCGCTTAAGTTGCTTGTAGTGGCCATCTGTTTGGTCAGACTTCCTAACATCTGGCCAAGAGCAGTTTGATTGGCTGTGATGGCATCAGCGGCCACATCAACGGTTGCTTGAATCAACTGGGCTACAAGGTGGGCATTGGCTTTGATACGATCTGCCTGTGAGATGGTTTGGGCACTAATTCCCGCATAACTTTGAGCCAGAGAGGTCACCAGATTGGAAACCTTGTTGGTAAGGTTTGTTACACTGGTAACTATCTGGGAGGTCTTAAATGAGGTATCGGGCCCCAAAATACCTTCCTGCCCGAGGCTGGCTGCCAGAGCAAGGTGATCAATGAGATCGGCTTTGGGGGCGGTATAGTTTTGCACCGTAGAACTGATTGCTGATGGCAGGATGGAAGCCATAAATGGCTCTGTCATTTTTTTTGTTCCTGATGTGGCCTGTCCTAAAGTGAAGTCCCCATCCAGGCTGAATTCGGATTCCAGAAACTGAAAGACCACTTTATCCTGAGCAGTTACCTGACTGCGATCAGAAAAAATCAACTCGGCCCGACCGTTGGTGAAGTTAATGTTGGTGTCTGACTGAAGGCTGAGTTTAGTTGGAGCGGCCCCGGCCTTAAGGCCCCAGGCTTCAACCTTGCCCACCCTCTGGAATGGGCCTTTTTCTGGTTGTACACTGACACTTAGGGTATTGGCGGTAAGGGTAGTATCACTTTCGGAACCACCACACCCAATCAAACTGAGGGCAGACAAAGATAGCCCGGTGAGGGCAATAAGTTTTCTGAATCGCATGCTAAATCCTTTCTGAGTCGGGCAAATAAGCTAGACAAGTGTTGCCAATTTGTCAAATTGCCTGAGTCCATTACTTTATTGTGGGCTGAATTTTGTGTATCCTATACTAAGTAGCAAGACAAGGAGGCTAATTCGTGAATCAGGTGCAAAAGGTATTTGGTCAGACTAAAAAGAGACGAGGTTTCACACTCATCGAGCTTTTGATTGTAATCTCGATTCTCGTAATTCTGTCTGTGGCTGTAGCTATGAACTTTATTGGTTTTGACTATGATGCCAGGCATTCCACAACTAAAAACAATCTTGCAGCGGCCCGTTCCGCTGTGTCCCTTTATCGTTCCAGGCATTCAGCATTTCCTAAGCCTACCGAGTCTGGAGGCACTGTAGCGACTCGCAACGGAGCCAATACTCTGGAAGCAATTCTTACCAATACCGGTGGAAAGGGTGATGGTACTGAGTATATCCGTGGTGGTATTGCAGGTGAGCTGATTTCCATGCCCAAAGGCAACAATTTTGTTTGTATTATTAACAGCATTGAGGAATTTTATAAGGATCAATCTGATTTTAGTAACTGCGTCGGCACCACCGGTGACGACCAGCCATCCGGTAATGGAGGCGGTTTTTTGTATTGTCCTGTGAATGGGGCCATGCGCTTAAACTTTCAGGTTCAGGGTGAGGACCTGCGAACCACGGAGCAGTCTCCTATTCAGGCTTTGGCACCAGACTGGACAAGCTGGGCTGAGCAAAAACAGGATCTGGAAAAAGACTGGCCAGTTCGCTGGTAAGTTTTAGTCTTCCATACACGGGCAGAACAGAAATGTTCTGCCTTTTTTGTTTTGTGGGGCAATTTGGTTTGTTTTTGGTGGGTTGAAATGCCTAAAACCCCTCACAGGCTTCCTAGGGAATGGCTTACAGAATCTGA
>JACFNL010000177.1 GCA_019454875.1 Candidatus Cloacimonadota bacterium
GCGGCACCATCCACAGAGAATACGCACTGGGTCGAAAACGCCTGGATATTCTGGTCACATTTGCCGGAGAAAAGTTTGTCTCAGAAATCAAATTATACCGAGGCGAAAAAACTCTCTCTGATGGACTCAATCAGATCTGTGAATATTTAAACCAGATTGGACTATCTGAAGGTTATCTGATGATTTTTCAGAAAAATCTGGCCACGGATGAGGATTCAAGATATAGGGTTGAAACCGTGGAACATCTGGGGAAAAAAATTTGGGTGTATTGGCTTTGAATGAATAAACCTACTTGCTGACATGATCCTCACAATCCATTCTTAAGTCTCCAATCGACAGGGGCTTTGACATGAGATTGCAATGATGGGGGTTTTGTTTGTCCATGTGTTTGTCTTTCACAAAGTACATACAGCTAAGACACATCCGTGAACGCGAAATTTTTCCATCGTCTTCCAGCCTGGATACAATTCTGATGACTAAACCCAACAGCTCTGCCTGTTCCTGTGCACTAAGACATTGCACCATGTCAGTAATGTCGGTAACAGTATGAAACTGAGCACAAAGATCTCTCCCAGAATCACTCAGAGAGATTTCTACCCGACGGGAATCATCCTGTCCCTGAATTTTATTGATCAGAAGTCGCTTGCTAAGTGTTGCAACTGTATCGCTTACCGTAGGTGGAGTTACTCCTAGATGATGGGCAATACCCTTTAAGCTTAATGGTCCCCGGGATTGAAGCAGTTCCAGAAGCTGCATCTGATTGGGTTTTAACCCTAACTTCTGAGCCCCCTGCCACTTATCCTGTTTCATGACTAACGACAGTTTGTTCATAGCCTGGGCCAAATTGTTTTCTAAATTGTATTTACACATAAATAGGAGTCCGAATTAATTTAACACACCTGTTGACATTTACCCAAGATCTCCATATAGTTAGGACACCTAATTAATATTCCGCCAAAGCGGAGAGGAGAACTTATGAAAGCTAAATTTTATCATGCCGGGTGCCCCGTATGTGTCAGTGCTGAAAGACAGATCCTGCAAATGATCGACTCAAACAAAGTGGCCTTGGAAATCGTAGACCTTGGTACTGCAAAAGAACGGATCAGTGAGGCTGAACAGGCAGGAGTCAAATCTGTTCCCGCACTTGTAACAAGTGGAAATGTGCTTCACATCAATTATGGCGCAAGTCTGAGTGACTTAAAGTAGTATCTAAAGATGTAAAACAGGAGTTCTGGTTTTTTCTGATATAATTTGTTTTTCAGTCAACCAGGACTCCTCTAAAATGATTGATTTAGCTGTCGAATACCAGAAATATTCCATTCCCAGGGAAAAAAAATCACACACGGGACTTGATGGCCTGATACATACCCTGACCGGCAGGTTTTACAAGGCCATGATTTCTCCTAAAAGACTGCTGGCCCAGGCAGAAAAAATTCATGTTCTGTCACAGCAACTCAGTGCCTGTTCCAATGGGGAAATGCAACAAAAAATAGCACAGTCCAAAGCCCTGTTCCGGCTAAACCGAGTCCGCTCTGAAGACGAACTGAATCAGGCTGTGGCCCTGGTGTCTGAAATTGCCTGCCGCACTTTGGGTATGAGGCCACATATTGTTCAGTTAATGGGAGTTCTGGCCCAGTCCAGGAATTTTGCCGTAGAAATGCTGCCTGGAGAGGGAAAAACAATCACTGCTGCCATTTCCGGTATTCTGGCTGCCTGGACAGGGTTTCCCTGTCATATTGTCACTTCCAATGATTACCTGGCAACCCGTGATGCTCAGATTATGGAGCCTTTGTATTCAGGCTGTGGGGTCAGTGTGAACTCCATTCATGCTGAAATGACACCGGAGGCCAGAAGATCGGCCTATACCAGCATGGTGGTCTACGCCACCAGTAAGGAGCTTCTGGCTGATTTTTTAAGAGACCAGATGAAAAAAGATAATTTTTCTTTGAATCAGTTTCTTCTGGAGCAGCTCACAGGGCAGTATCTTTTTGAGGAACCTGTCATGCGTGGCCTACATACTGCTATTGTTGATGAAGCCGATAGTGTGTTGGCAGATGAGGCCACAACCCCGCTTATCATATCCGTGCCCACAAAAAATGGGCTTCTTAAAGAGGCCTCGCTAATTGCCAGCAATCTGACAAAACGAATGCTAAAAGACACCCATTACACGGTTTATGAAAAATTCAGGGAAGTTATTCTGACCGAAGAGGGGGAACACTGGCTGGAGTCTCATAAAAGCGCGTTTCCTGAGGTTTGGGAAATCAAAACCCGTCGTGAGTTTCTGATTCGTCAGGCTCTGATTGCAAGGGAGTTCTATCACAAGCATAAGCAGTATATTGTGGATGAAGAGGGAAAAATTGTGATTGTGGATGAGGCAACCGGACGGCTGATGCCCATGCGCTCCTGGGGAGCGGGGCTTCATCAGGCCATTGAAGCCAAAGAAAACCTGGTTCTTACTGACCCCACCGAAACCCATACCCGAATGAGCTTTCAGAGATTTTTTCGCCTGTATTCCCGTCTTTCCGGTATGAGTGGAACCATGCAGAATCTGCACAGCGAGCTTTGGCATATCTACAAACTTTCCACCATCAAAATTCCCAAGCGCGTACCCAATACTTACAAGCTGGAACCAGCCTTGATTGTTGCTACCACAGATGCCAAGTGGCAATCCGTCTGTGAAAACATCAAACAGATACACCCCACTGGTCGTCCTATTCTGGTGGGAACCAGAAGTATTGATGAAAGTGAACTCCTGGCATCAATGCTTCAGTCCTTGGGTATACAATGCACACTTCTCAATGCCCTTCACCATGAAAAAGAAGCCGAAATTATTGCCAGAGCCGGTGCCGTAGGCAGTATCACCATAGCTACAAATATGGCGGGCAGAGGCACAGATATACTTATTTCAGATGAAGTGGTAAAGCTTGGTGGTCTGCATGTGATATCCACCCAAAGACATGAATCTTCAAGAGTGGATCTTCAGCTTTACGGTAGAACTGCTAGGCAGGGACAACCAGGTACAGTCATTCCTATTTTATCTCTGGAAGATTTTATTCTTAAGCAGCACTGTCCACCAACCCTATATTCACTGCTTCAAAAAACAGTCCATACGGCCCCAGGTCGATTGCTGGCTCTGATGACATACTCCTGGATTCAGCATCGAACAGAAAAGGTTTCATCTTCAGTACGCAAAAAAATTCTGGAAAAAGATTTCAGCCTCAATGACATGCTGTCTTTCACTTCGGGGAAATGATTTGA
The DNA here is from genome assembly GCA_019454875.1 of Candidatus Cloacimonadota bacterium. GTDB lineage: Bacteria > Muiribacteriota > UBA6191 > UBA6191 > UBA6191 > UBA6191. The sequence goes on from JACFNL010000177.1 coordinate 3,259, forward strand.
ATCAGTGCCGAAAGCGGATGGGGACATTGCGGGAGCGGTTGGTGGTCTTGCCCTGAATTTTCTTCAGAACCAGAATCTGCACCAGAGCCAGAACCAGAATGGCAACAAACACCAGTGAGCCCTGCTTCAGCCAGCCCATGATCGTTAAAAGATCTGTTTCCATGTACAACTTTATAGCGAAGTAATTAAGAAATGTCAATTAACACAGAACACCACTCTGAAATACTCATTCAATTTATCCGATGCCCATAGCGTGAGATATACCCTGCTTCTTATAGTTTTTCTGAATTTCCCTCAGTGCTACCCACTAACTCAGCCTCAATGCCGCCAAACCAAAGAGCAGGCTTACAACATGGCATACTGGGAAGAACGGGCACTGTTTCATCTGACTCAGGATGAATGGCAGACCGCCTTTAAAAGCCTGTTTAATGCAGTTCATGAAACCCCTCAGGGTTGCCCTCATCAGACCAGGATATTTACTAAAATTGCCCATCTGTACTTTTATTACAACCGAAGTTTAGGGGATGCAGAAGGATATTACAAAAAGGCTCTGCACAACGATCCCTATTATCTGGATGCACTCCTGGGATTGGGTGACATAGAAGCCGTGCGCCGGGATGAGGCGAAAGCCTTAAACCTTTATCTCCAGGCCCAGAAATTTCATCCGAAGCGGGCAGAGCCGCTGATTGCCATGGGGGAAATGTACTATACAATGGCCAAGCCCCATCTAGCCATCAAT
>JACFNL010000030.1 GCA_019454875.1 Candidatus Cloacimonadota bacterium
CTAGTACTGTGGATGGTGGGGAGAAGTCCTTGCCGTCAAAAACAGTTAGTTCAAAAGTGTACAGGCCAGAAGTTTCAGGTATAAAGCTGGCCTGAGAACTGGTGGAATTTTCCAGGGTCACAGGAAGTCCCCCGATTTGTCTCCACTGAAACGACAATCCATCTCCATCAGGATCATAACTTCCTCGACCGTCCAGAATTGTCAGTTCCTTGATACCTACACTACGGCTGGAGCCCGCACTGGCAAATGGGATTCTTTGGGAATCTGAATCGATTGAGACAACTATGGGAGTTTCCAGGGACTTCTGGTTTTGGTTGGAGACAGTCAGGCCAAAACTGTAGGTACCTCCGGTTCTGGTAATGACACTGACTTCCGGTGCTCCTGTGTTTAAGAATCGGGCTGGGCCTGGTCCGGAAATCTGTCTCCAGTTCCACTGAAAGATGGGGCTACATACAAACTCAAAAACATCCAGCCCAGGTTCCTGAAAAACTGTTTGCAGACTGCTACAATCCTGGGGAGTACTTTGAAAACCACTGAGCACAAATGTCCTTCCGACAAAGGTGCGTTTTAATCCAGATACTTTGGCTTCCAGCGGTGATTTTAGTCTGTCTTCGATCAGAATCTGATGCAAGGCAGGTCTTGATTTTAAACCTGTGGCACTAACTACTTCCAAAGAAAATACATAAATTCCTGCATCAATGGCACGAAACTCAAGAAAAGTACTGCTAGTGCTTAGTGATAGTGGTGGACCACTGATCTGTTTCCAGAGATAACTAAGACCTGAATTGATGTTAGTCCCATCCCTAAGACGGGACTTTGAACCATTCAGACGAATCAGATCGGAGGTTTTGGCCAGGGGAATTCCGCTGATACTGGCTTCAGGAACTTTTAACAAAACATCATCGACCAGGATAGAACTTTCTGAATAGGGAGAAAGACGGCCTGAAGAATCCATGCCTCTAGCGCGAATTACTGAGACACCAGGTTCATTAAATTGCACAAACGCCGGATTGCCAATGAAGGTTCCGGTGCTCACTAAAACTCCAGATTGGGTAAGAAATTGCGGGGCGGAACCGCTTAATCCTTCCCAGAACACAGTGGTGGTTGTGCTGGATGGTTTGGCATCAAGTGTCAGTATCACAAAGGTGGAAGTGTTTAATTCCGCTGGCAGATTGACAAATGCAGGTTCGGCCTGACTTTGAACCGTAATCCGAAACACATCTGTAGAGACCGTGCTCAGGGCCAGTCCCCCAATCTGATTGACCTTTAAGCGGTATTCACAGCTGTAGGAACCAGCTTTTAGAAACAGAGTGGGATTGGCGGCTGCTGAGTCAGTAATAGTGCAATCCTGATGGGCGGTTTCAGATATCCATTCATAGGTTACTCCCTGACCATTAGCATCAAAACTTGGATTTTCGGCTAGTAAAAATCCGTAAAAATGCTCTGGGTTTCCATTGATTCCCAACACGGAGCGGGATGCGGGAAGTACAGGTGTTGGGACCACATCCTGAATCACAAAGGTGGTGAATGCTCTATCAGCAGGTAGGGATACGAGTTGTCCGGTAAAATCGGTTCCACCAAGGACAGTCTGATCTACGGCAAACACATAACTTCCCGGGATACGGGCCGAAAATGTCAGGGTACGAAAAGTAGGCAAAAACTGGATCTTTGACTGGATCTGCTCTCGGTTGGCAGTGTATTCCGAGGCTGTGATACATGGGGTAAACGACTGGTTGGGAATGGAACATATCTGCCAGAGGTTGGTTGGGGTACGACCCTTGCCTTCTCTGGCATTTAATTCATAACGGCCTGGTGGCCCTGTTGTGAGATGGGGATCGATGATAGGTTTTGGCAGATTGGCTATAATCAGGGCTGAATCGTCCAGTCTGGGATTGGAACCAATTAAAAATTCCTCAAAGTCAGAAAAACCATCCAAATCCGTATCGACAGGGTTAGTACATTCCGTGGCTTGAGGAACGGCTGGAGTTGCGATACAGGTCTGGTGAGTAGATAGTTCAAACAGATTATCGAGGCCATCCCCATCAAAATCAAAACCGGCATCATCAGGATTGTTGGCATTCAGATTGCCTCCCAGAAATGGGGAGGACTCAACAACATTAGGTATTCCATCCCCATCAACATCACTCATGCTCTGTTCAAAAGCTCCCATGTCCATTCTGCCGGGTGCAGATTTTACGGTTGGGACTGGCAGATCGGATAAAGAGGCAATGGGACCTGGATTGAGGAATTCAGGCAGGATTGCCGAGGATGGTGTGAAGGATGGATCTGCGGAATTCAGTCCGATAGAAGAACCGATGACAGGATCGTAACCAAGAAGCAGGGATGTTCTGGGATTTAACCTGAGCTGAGTAGGGGAGGTACTACGAAAAATAGGCCTAGTAGATTGACTTGTGGATGCTAGATTGCCTTCCTGAGTCACTAAAAAAGCCTCCGTGGTCAGGCCTGTTTTGTCACAGAGGTTAAATTTTGCACTCAGATTTCTGGTAATACCGGGGACGGTAAGAATACAGGTCTGGGAGGCAGAAAAAATCGAGTTTGTAACACTGGAGCTGATGGTATGAATTGTTGATATTGCATTGATGTTATTGTCTCTGAGGGTGAGTTTATCCATTAAGATCTGATGTGAGTAGATAGGATAATTCAGATTCTGGTTTTGGGTGGCGTGGATATGAATTCCATCCGAAGAGTTTAAAAACAGGACTGAAGAAGTAATTTTTATAGCATCTGAGGCCTGAATCAGAACCCCTGTTCTATGTCCCTGAATCAGTACGGATTCGACATTGATATGCCTTGAATTGCTGATATGCAGGCCAGCTTTGTCACAACTTGTGCTTATTGAACTTCCATCATTGGAGAGGCTGTCGGTTAAATAAAGATTTTTGAAGTTAAGAAAGGACCGATTTTCAACCCGGATCGCATCTTCCCCATTACAATCAATGCGGGCGGGTTCTCCTAACCCCTCAATGGTGACCGCAGCCCAGCCAGGGCCGGTAGACTTCAAGCGGGTTAAATCCATTTTATAGTGAGGTGGGGCAGCATTAGGAATAAAACTTCTGGTAGAGCGGATCTGAATCTTTGATCCTCGGGGAGCCCGTTCCAGAGCCTGACTCAGACTGGAGCAGGGATTTGATTCGTTACCACAATTCAAGCCGCCTCCTTGAAGGCTTTGATCTACAAAAAACACACCAGTTGCAGGCAAGGTAACTGAAGCGGCCTGAAATGCTCCAATATTTGTGCCTCCAAACCCTTGACCAAGAAGAGGTGACCCATTGATAGGCGTAAAGTCTTTTGTTTCAGGATCTAAAATCAGGGGATCCTGGGTTCTCCAGACCGTAGTCTGGGAGACATTGGCAAATCGGGGGTCGGCTTCTGGTTCCACATTGGCAAAGGACAGGGAAAAATCTATGACATGGGAAAAGCGTTCGGCAAACCAGTCTTTGATGTTGTTTATGTAAAGGTTAGATAAAAAACTGTTTTGATCCGATTGATTACCAGGCTCATGGTCCACAGAGTTATTGATGGCAGCGTGGCGGATGGGTGGGGCCCAGGTAGTACCATTTCCATAAAAGGTATTGTTTGAGATTCGGTTTCTGATTGTTGTCTTACCGGGCTCCAAAAAAATTCCATACAGTCTGTTTTTGAAAAAGGTATTCAAAGCCAGGGCACAATCTGTACTGGCTCCCATCTGGATCCCGGACTGGTTGGTTTCAAACAGATTATTGGTGATCTGTATCTGGACTACCTGATCCATAAAAATTGCTGTCTGATTTCCCGTGAATGCCGAGGAATTCAGACGAATCTGATTTGAGCCCGTAATTTCTACAGCATGTTTCTGGGTAAATCCAAAAAATTTAAGCCCTTCCACATGTACTAATGAAGAATTAGAGATCCGTAAGGCAAATTCATCAGAGGCAGCCTGAGGCCGGATATGAATCAGTTCTGTATCCTCGCCCCTTAATGTAATGGGACGGTTATCCAAACCGGATTTATTATTCCAGAGGACTTCTTTTAAGGCCCAGGTTGTAGGTTCTGAGGCTACTCTGCCTGGGGAATGCATTAAAAGGATTGTGTCTCCTGGCTCAGACAATTCTATGGCCCGACTCAGGTTGGCTAGTGGTGTGGTTGAAGTTACCTGAAGGCGGGTTAACAGATCATTGCCACCAAGCTGTACATAGATATTACGATTTTCCACGGCATTGATAAGTACACTGGCACTAGCAGTATTGGCCGGATTTCCATCGGCATCATCCACAACCACCTGCAATACATAGGCTCCGGGAGTTGTGGGGACAAAACTGGCTGTGGAGGTTTCAAGGCTGACTCTATTGATGGAAAGAGCGGGAGTGGTTACCCCAGATGGAACCGAAAGCAGGTTCCAGAAAAAGGACAGAACCTGGGCATCGGGATCACTTCCCGTGGCTGAGATAAGAACTGTGTTGTTAATTTGTACATCAACCGGGCCGGAAGGGGACAGAGTTACCACAGGGTCGGCTGAGTAGAGCCTGAAGAAGACAATGAGGAATACGAATAGATTAAGGAAAATACTGCGATTCATGGTTTCAAGTTTGGTATCGTCCAATCCGATACAGTTTTGTGAGGAAAAATGATAAACTGGGCAGTGTCCAGGTTGATGCCACTGTAGGCTCAGCTCAGGTAAATATGTCTACTTTAGCTTTTGCTGGTTTATTGATTGCCTTTGGCCTGATAGTGGCAGCCGGTGTCTGGTTTGTCATGATTCGTGAACCGAATGGGAATCAGGGCGGGAAGATCGAGCTGGACAATCCTGGATTTACAGATGTTATGAGTCAGTCCGATCGGCTTATAATGCAGTTTGGGCGGGTACGGGACTACCTCGAAGAGTTGGAGTCTGCATTTGCCCATGCTGGGTTGTTAGGTGTTCAGGAACGGGATTTTTTTCAAAATCGTAGAGAGTTATTGTCAAGAATGGAGACAAGACTGGTATCATTCCTGTCGGTGGAAGGTGAAGACCTTTCGCGCCGGACCCTGGAAAAGGTTTTGACGGATCTGGAAAGTTTACAGAAAAAGTTTATATCAGGTGAAATACATGGCGACGGGAATTTACAAAGGAGTTGATGATGGGTCTGTGGGAGCGCATTAAAAGAATTTTCTCCAGTAATCTGAATAATATGCTGGACAAGGCAGAGGACCCTGAGAAAATGCTGGATCAGGTCATTCGCGACATGAACGAGCAGTTAAAAACAACCAAAAAGCATGTTGCCTCGGCAATTGCATCTCAGAAGAAGCTGGAACGGGATTACCAGACTGAAATGAATCTTGCCAACAATTATCTGGCCAAGGCCAAGGCAATTTTAGGTGATGATGATGAAACCAATGATCATCTGGCCAAGGAAGCTTTGCAGAAGAAAAAACATCATGAAACTCTGGCACACCAGATCAAGGCTTCTTTAGATGCTCAAAGCGACATGGTGGAAAAGTTAAAAGCAAATCTACGAAAGCTTGAGGGCAAGGTTCGTGAATCAGAATCCAAGAAAAATTTCCTGAAAGCCAAACACGCCACCGCTAAAACTCAGAAGGCTATTGCTGAACAGATTTCTGGTATTGATGATTCCAGTCACTTTGAAGTGTTTGAAAGACTGGAAGCCAAGGTGAATCATATGGAAGATTCAGCCATGGCCCAGTTGGAGCTGAATCGAGGCAAGTTTGAAAATCAGCTCGAGGATGTAAGCTTTGATGCTGGAGTAGAACAGGAGTTTTTAGCCCTTAAGAAGGATGTGGGCTTAATTGAAGACAAGGCAACTAGCACTCCCAAAAAAACCACTGCCAGCACGGCTGATGATGATGATGATTTTGAAAAGTTGAAGGCAGAACTGAAAAAATAATGATTTCCAGAGATTCTGTCCTTACAGTGGCCCGCGATCTGTACCATCAGATGCGGGCCACTGTTCTATCTGTCTCGGTCCAGAATCAGAAACATCCTCTTGTTTCCCAGTTGAGTTCCGGCCTGGTTGAGGATTGGGAGACGGATATTAAACTTAGGCTTCTGTGGCTTATGATTGCTGATTCCAGGATTCAGAAGGAAGAGGCTGAACTTTTGGCATTTGTTCTGGATTCACAAAAGTCTCGTGAGGAATGGGAAGAGTTTGTATCCCGCTATAAAACCATGCTTCAGTCCATTTGTACCAGGGCCCCTGTCTGGAGCACAGCCATTGCTGGTCTGGATCAGGTCAACAAAACTGAAATCTTTCATACATTGTTGATTAATCTCTCTACTCTGTTTAAGGCTGTTGTTCTGGTGGATGGAGAGAGGCAGGAATCTGAAATCAGAAGACAGGAAGAACTTTTAGCACCATTTCTTGAGGTATCTGAGAAACATGGGCTTTTTGTAAATCGGCTGGACTTGCAAAACGATGATTCAAATCAGGAATTGGAAGCTCAGCCTCAAAGTAGCTATTTTTCTGTACTTTCCGAGCTAGACTCACTAATTGGCCTTGAATCTGTAAAAAAAGAAGCCCGCTCCTTGATTCATCTTGCCCGTCTCAATCAGTTAAGGCAGAAGAAAATTTTACCGGCCCTGCCACTAAATATGCACCTGGTGTTCACAGGCAATCCAGGTACAGGAAAAACAACGGTCGCGAGATTGATTTCGAGGGTGTACTCAGGTATTGGTCTGTTAAGCAAGGGTCACCTTGTTGAGGTGGATCGCAGTGCGATGGTAGCAGGCTATGTTGGACAGACGGCTTTGAAGGTTCATGAAGTTGTGAAATCGGCCCTTGGTGGCATACTTTTTTTAGACGAGGCCTATAATCTGGTTCAATCATCTGATGATTCCTTTGGCAGGGAGGCATTGGATACCTTACTGAAGCTAATGGAGGACTATCGTCGTGAGTTAGTGGTGATTGTGGCCGGTTATAATGAGCCAATGGAGAATTTTTTGAGCTCTAACCCTGGCCTGCGTTCCCGTTTTAATCGCTATTTGCATTTTCCTGATTATTCCCTGGAGGAGCTTCTACAGATTCTTCTCTTGAATTTTCAAAGAGCATGTTTTGTTTTGGAGGAGGATACAGTTCTTAAGCTCAGAAATAAGGTGAACCAGATGTATGAAAATCGTGAACCCCAGTTTGGAAATGGCAGGGAAATGCGCAATCTGTTTGAATCGATTGTGCAAAATCAGGCCAACCGTCTGATGTCGGCTGTAAAATTACCGACATCCAGACAGTTAGTGACCATTCAGCCTGAGGATGTTTCCGAAACTAATTAGCGTTCCCGGCTGATTTCAAGTTTTAAGGTAGTTCCATCATCAGATTCCTGTAGTCCTGTGATGGTAATGGTACCTTTACCAGAAGCTTTGGAGACTGTTTCCAAAATCCTGTCCATGTCTTTTTGCATTTCGGTTGGCTGGAAGGTGAGCATACGGATCTGCTTTTGGAATTCATCAATCAGTTCCTTCATGTCTTTGATATCTTCCGGTCGCACATTTTTAACCCTAAGTCCAGACTGCTTTTCAAGTAACAAAAGATTCTGATAGGCACGGATTACAATACGGGCCGCTGGTTCTACTAGGGGAGTACTAGGGGAGTGAATGACCCTGGAATCATAGGATGAGGTAATAATGCCCTTAGCGGCCAGTCCTCGCATGATGGGGCGAAATCTTGATTTGGATGAGATTCTTTTAAATGGTTTGGAATCAAAATCAAAACGGCGGGGCAGTACCTTTTTGGTCTCCAATGCCTTGATTTCTGCCGAAGGCTGAATTTTATGCGGCATATGGATAGTCAGGCTCAGAGATTCCTCGGCATAATCCAGAGTGTTTGGCAGATTCAGGATCAGGTTGTTTTCCGGTTTGGTATTGTTTGCCATTGTTGCGTGGATAAATAGATATAAAAGCAATAAACTAGTTTTCATTGAATAACCTCGTCATTCTGATTCTGTTTTCAAACTCGGATTCCGGCATAGGACCGACCTGAATCATGGTAGGGGGTTTTGAAAAAATGTGTTGGGCGACTCGTATGATATCGTCATTTTCTACGGCATTGACCATATCAATCAGTTCTTCTGCTGTAAAAATCTTCTGGAAGTAGAGATGCCCAACTGCAATACGGTTCATACGAAAACTGGTTCGTTCCAGACCAAGCAACAAACTGCCTTTCAACTGGTTCTTTAATTGCAGAAGTTTATGCGCATCAATTCCGCTGGCTTTTAGGTGGTCCAAAGTTTCCCATACCTGTTCCAGAACCGGATTTGTGCTTGATTCATGATGAGCAGAATAGATTCCTATAGTTCCCGTATCCTGGTAAGCTCGCACATAGGAATAGATATTGTAGGCTAAGCCGAGCTGCTCCCTGATCTTTTGAAAAAGTATGGAGGACATGCCACCACCGAGCCAGCTTGATATCAGGTGCAGAATGTAGCGATCCTTGTGCACCATCGAATAGGCATGCCATCCCAGATTCAGGTGACATTGTTCCACTGGTTTTACCCGACATAAAATCCCATGTTTTTTTGTCTCTTTGCTTTGGTTCAGCTGGATGGATGAGTGAAAACCAGGGTCATGAGAGAAATAACGACTACCTAGTTCCTGTACTCTTGATGCCTTGATATTGCCCACAACAGTCATAAACATCTGTGATGGCTGACACATGGCCCTGTGAAACTCCAAGGTCTGTTCACGGGTAAAACTGCGAACCTTAATTTTGTCGCCAATCACGGGATGTCCCAAGGCTCGACCATACATCTGTTTTACGATTAGGTCATGAACCAGTTCCTCAGGGCTGTCTTCGTAAGAATCAATTTCCTGAAATATTACTTTTTTTTCCCGTTCCATCTCATCTGGCTCAAACTGGGAGCAGAAAATCAGATCGGAAAGGACATCAAAAATCAGTTCGTCATGTTCTGATATGGCCTTTGCGTAATAGCAGCAGTTTTCCCGGCTGGTGAAGGCGTTCATTTCACCACCAACAACCTCAAGGCTTTCGGCAATATCTAAAGGGCTGCGACGCTTGGTACCCTTAAAGAGCATATGCTCCAGAAAATGGGCCATTCCATGAAGCTCTCTTGATTCATGACGGGACCCGCGTCTGGTCCAGACAGCAACTAGTACGGACTGGATATGAGAGATACTTTCGCAGATGATGGTGAGGCCGTTGGGGAGGTGAATTGTTTCGATGTTTTCCACACTTTCCCTATCGGAGTCTTGCCGGGTCCAATGAACAGTGATACTCTAATTTCTATCATGAAGGAAAAGCCGATCATATGGACAAAGATGGAGAGTTGCCCTCTCTGCGAGACCAAGTTTGAGACAGAAAATGTGTGGACAAACCGGGTGCGATTTTCAGATACCTACACGGATATGGGCAAAAAATACATTGATATCAACCCACTCTTTTATGAGATTTGGGTATGCCCAGGCTGTCTGTATGCAGCATATCGCAAAGAAGGATTTTTAAATATCCAGGGAATTATCAAGTCGAACTTTAAAAAGGGCCTTGATATGCGCAAAAAAATTTCCCGCACCATTGACTGGAATGCTTCCCGTAGTTTTGAAATGGGTGTACTTTCCTTCAAGCTCGCGATTTTGTGCCTGCAGGAACGATCTGGTGTTTCAGCCGCCCGTTATGGAAGCTATTTTCTGAAACTGGCCTGGCTGTTTCGATTCAAAGATATGAAGGAAGAGGAACAGACTTACCTCAAACTGGCCATGGCCCGTTTTATGGAAGCTTATTCCAAGGAAACTGCCCCTGAGGTTGGTAGTATGGGTGAAACTGGTCTGGTGTACACCATAGGTGAACTAGCCCGCAGGACAGGAGATACTAAAACTGCCTGTGAATACTATATGAAAGTCATTACCAACAAGGAAATGCAGGGGGATCCCCAGTACATCCGTTTATCCCGCGACATGCTCTCATTTGCCAAAGAGGGTTCACCAGTCGAATTTATTAAATAAAAAAAAGCATCTCAGACTTATTAAAATCTGAGACGCTTCCGTTGGAGCATCTAGTTGATCTAGTACTTCAGCCAGTCTACAAAAGCCGCAGCGGCTGCCAGTCCAAATACCCCGGTTGCCAGAAGATTTGTGGTCCGGTTGTAACGGGGATAATAGTAGTTCTGGTATGAATAGTAGTTATAATTGTAGGTATTGTAGTTGTAATACCCGTTTGAGTAGGTTGGAGTATAATAGTAGGGGTTCTGGTAGTAAGGATAACTGACAGGAGCCCTGTAATTATAATTGTAGAAGTAGTTGTAGCCATAGTAGTTGTAATAACTGCCATAGGCAGGGCGCAGATATGGGGCTGATGGAGCACCATTTTTGGTGGCATCACTAACAACATCTTCATACTGCTTTTCAGCTTCACTGCGGAAAGTGCTATCAAGTTCCAAAGTTTTTACCAGAGATGATTTTAAGGTTTCCACATCACTGGATTGAATCTGGCTGTAAATCTCGCGAGCCATTTCTTTATGTTTGGCCTGCATGGCTTTTAGAATCTTTCCTCGAACCAGGGAAGGATCCACCGGAGCACCAGGGTTTCCGATGGAATCTGCGGGGGCCATTTGACCGTAATGTTCCATAACCTTCTGGTCATCCCAGGAGTTTACAGTTGAAACCTTCTGTTCCTGACTCAAACGGATATCTTCCAGAATCTGATCAAAAACCTGCTTTTTTAAAGCGGATTCTTCCACCTGCTGATTTAACATCAGCTTGTATTTGTTCAGAGGACCATTGTCCGCAAAGCTAGTTGCTGCGGCCAGACAAAAAATTGCTGCTCGTATCATGAAAATCTCCTTGATTACAGAGTTGTGCTCAGATAGGTATTGTCATTCTGGGTTATTACAGGAATCATGCCCGATGTTCCAGAGCTGCTAGTAGGAGCCATGGGTGCCCCAATGGGGGCAACGGAGGTTGAACCAGCAGGAGCATAAGGCTGTATGGGAGTATACCCATAATTTGGTTGCCCCATAGGTGGATTGGCCACAGGAGGCTGTTGTCCACAAAGAGGTGGGCAGGTCTGGGTCTGACCAAACTGGCCTTGACCATAGGGGTCAGCCCCTGGATATCCGCCGGGCATTGGTTGCATCGGTGGATACATAGGATTAGCTCCAGGATAACCACCAGGCATGGGCTGAGTGTAATCAGGCCCAGGCATAGGACCCATGCCAGGATAAGAACCACCGGGCATTGTTCCAGGATAAACTCCTGGATAATAGGGTTGCTGCATAGGAGGCATTCCGGGCATCATCCCAGGCATCATGCCTGGCATCATCCCAGGATACATTCCGGGGTACATTCCTGGATTCATGCCTGGCATTCCGCCGCCCATGATATAACCACCGCCGTAGTCCATACCCATTCCATAACCCATTCCACCGCCGTAACCCATGCCCATTCCGCCACCGTAGCCGTAGCCGGAAGACCATTCATCATCATCGTCTTTTTTGTCCTTTTTAAACATTTCCTTGAGCATGTATGCGCCCATGCCAATTTTGGCACCAAACATTACTGGTTCCATGATGGATTGCAGGATATCTGTTTTTCCTTTGGCCTTGGCTTCAACCTGATTTTCTCCATAACCGATATTGTCAGGATGGGGAGGGTTTCTTTCCCAGTCCGAATCCGGATTTCCTGCGCCACCAGGACGAGCAGGTCCTCCGGCCACAGTGTCAAACATGCCTCCGCCCAATACATCCATTGGTGTTTCAGCTTCCAGCTTGGTAGCCGGATCAATCAGACCAATATTAACGGCCCGGTCATTGATACCACCTTCTGTGATTTTGTAGCCACTCTGCAGTTTAAATCCTTTAAGAGTAAATACCCTTTCCTGCAAAGTTCTTTGTTCCCCGCCGATTTTTCCCTGGGAATTGTAGTAACACAAAAATGTGGCCCGTCCGTCTTTGGCCTCATACACCCTGTAAATCAAAAATACCTGACGGCTTTGAAGAAACATGGCAATTACTGGTTTGCCACCATCAGCACCCATACCACCACCAGGAAGGAAGGTGACAATTCTTTGAAACATATTGTATTTGTTACTGTATTCAGTCACGCCTCTTTCACGGTAAAGGGTGACCCCATCTTTGGATCTCTGCATAAAAAGATTGTGATCGGAGCTTGGGTTGAACCCACAATCATGAGTACGGTGGAGTACTTTACCAAGATAGGGATTTGCTGTATCCGCACTGCCGTCCATTTTAGACAGGGAGCTATCGTACTCAGAAATTCTGCGTTCCGTGGATGTCATTCCACCTAGTTCAGAACCTAGATGCAACCTGTCCATCAGATTGTCAGCACTTACCGTATTGCCCATCAGGAGCATGGAAACTCCCAGGGTTGGCATCAATTTCAGTATCTTGCATGCACTCATGTCATGTCCTCCGTTCCTAAGAGACTACGAGGAGAAGTAAAAAAAGTTGCAGGTTCTTAATGTTTTTATGCCACAATCTGATACCAGGTGTTGCGTTGCCTTGGTTGGAATCCGGCTTCCTGGACCAAAGAGAGGATCTCTTCAACCTGGACTTTTTGCTGGGTTTTTGTGGATGCCTGGGAAACCACATTTTCTTCCATCATGGTACTGCCAAAATCATCGGCTCCAAATTCCAGGGCTACCTGTGCGACTTTATAACCCTGAGTAGGCCAGGAAGACTGCATATGCGTGATATTTTGCAGATAGATCCTGGAGATAGCCAGATTACGCAGATATTCGTTGGCCCCAGAGCCTAACAAGCCCCGGTTGATGGACTGTCGCCCCAAAGCCGTCTGCTCATGTTGCAGTGTCCAGGCAATAAAGGCAATAAACCCAAAATCGCCCCGTTCTTTAGCCTTCTTTTGCTGATCGCGAAGCATGGTGAGGTGTCGTACCCGGTTTTCATCTTTTTCCCCAAAACCAATTACCATGGAGGCCGAGGTTGCCAGTTTTAGTGAATGGGCAGCATCCATGATCTCAATCCACCGTTCTCCAGAAATCTTTTTGGGACTGACACGGGAGCGGATTCTATCATCTAGAAGCTCAGCCCCGCCGCCGGGCAGGCCCATCAGGCCAGCATCTTTTAAGGCAGATAAAACATAGTAGGCCGATTTGTTTTCAATCTGGCAGATATTATCGATTTCCGATGGGCTGAAGCAGTCCGTCTGAATTTTTGGATATTTCTCACGGATCCAGGTTAAAAGATCCTGATACCAGTCAAGACGCAGATCCGGGTGGTGTCCCCCTTGCATTAAAATTCTGGTTCCCCCGATTTCCAGGGTTTCCTCAATTTTTTGGGCCAGTATTTCCCGGGACAGAATATAACTTTCCTTGTGACCATAGGGCCGATAAAAGGCGCAGAACTTACAGGCGGTGTCACAGACATTGGTGTAGTTGATGTTTCTATCGATTAGATAGGTTACCGTTTCCGCAGGATTGAGCCGTTTTCGGATGGAATCTGCTGCTGAGGCTAATTGGCCTAGGCTGGCACCTCGATAGATAAAATTACATTCTTCCTCACTGATCTGTTCTCCCAAAACAGCGCGGTCCAGAATTTTTTGAGTATTGAGCATATCAGGTCCTTTCAGGCGCAGGATACCATACTCAATAAATAACGCGATAAGCCTGGATGATCTCGGACTTACCTTTTACTGTAAAAGGTTCCAGTTTTTCAAATTCAAACTGATCCTTACAGTATTCATAAGTCCCGGAATCCACAATAATTTCAAAGGCCTGACTTTTCCCCTGAAGCCGGGAGGCCAGGTTGATTTTGTCACCAATTGCAGTATAGTCCTTATGTTTCTGGGCCCCGATGTTTCCCACTACAGATACACCGGTTGATATGCCAATCCCCATTTCCAGCTGTTTTAATTCGGGATTGGAACTGGCCTTTAAGGTCTCCTGCATTTCAATGGCTGTTTTTAAGGCATTCACAGCCATAACCTTGGGGGAATTATCTGGAAGCACGGGAGCCCCATAGAGAACCATGACAGCATCCCCGATGAACTTGTTGATGGTTCCATTGTATTTGGTGATTACGGAAACCATAAGTTCAAAATAGGTGTTTAAGAGATGGACAACCTGCTCTGGGGATTTGTTCTCAGAGAGGGTTGTAAAGGAACGGATGTCGGAAAACAGGGTGGTAATTTCCAGGGCTTTTCCACCAAGGGACAGGGAATCGGGATGGTGTAACAGCTCATCAACCACCTGATTGGAAACATACTGGTTAAAAACCCTGCGGATCATGGACTTTTCTTTTTCCCTGGTTACCATTCTGGCTGTAATGATCAGAATGTAACTGATGGCTAAAGCCAGAAAAAACACAGGCACAGGCAGAAGAAGGTGATTCTGAAAAAGAAGGGTGACCAGAATCCAGTAGGCTGCAAACTGCAAAAACAAAACGGAAATACTGACGGCAATGGAAAAAAAGCTGGTGCAGGTTGTAACTATGAGAGCCAATATAAAATAGATCAGAAAATGGGGCAGACCGGAGATACTTCTGATACTTGGCTGGGAGTCGGTGAGGATTGTGTAGAGGGCGTTGGCATGAATTTCAACCCCACTGGTCTGTTTTCGGTTCCAGGAGAAAAAGGGAGTAGGGTACATATCCTGTAATCCAGGATGATTCAGACCCACAACCACAATTTTTCCACGGATCATCTTTTGCAAAGCTTCCTGTTTCTCTGGTTCAAACAGATCCGCAAAACTGATGATGGGAAAGGTACCATCTGGGCCACGGTAGTTGATGAGCATCTGATGATGGGAAGTATTGTCTTCAAACAGATGTATGGTTTTGGCAATACTTTGATCCGGCCTCATTAATCTGGCCTCGGCGTTTTGAATTTCTAGTGTATATGGTCCCTGGCTTTTATACAGGGGATGGGACATTAAGAGGGATAGTGCAAAAGGGTAGGCTGTTTCTTCAGGATTGACAAAGGATTGAATCAGAATTTTTCTAAGGATTCCGTCCGTGTCCACAGGCACATTTACAAATCCTAGTCCTAAAGCGCTTTCACTTAGGGCCGGGTAAGGTTTTTTATAAATACTTTTCCCATCAGCATTCACTTCAAACAGGGAAGCCAGAATTACATTATTGGCCTCGCTTACGGCCTGGGCTAAATCCTGATCCTCAATGGGGTTTCTTTCGTGAATAAACAGAAGATCAAGCCCAATTACCGAGGCACCCAGTGTTTTTAGCCTTCTTACGGCTTCGGCTGTAATGCGACGATCAAATGGCCAGGCATCAGCGTTCCAGTCCTTGTTGGCAAGCCAGGGCTTGTGCTTGAGGTTTTCCAGAGTATATTTGTCTATACTCACTACAATCACTGGTTCAAAACCGTGAGAACCGATCTCTTTGGATAAAATATAATCCCCGGCAGAACTGGTTTTAGCTGGTTCATAACGATTGATAAACAGTCGGTCCAAAAAAATGGTTTCCAGGCGATGGTAGGTTTCCCTGAATACCTGAAAGAATGCCTGAACTCCCAACCATGCCAATATAGGAACAAGCACACAGACTAATAGAATGTTTCGTTTCTGAATCATATGAAACAGGAGTGTATCACTGAACCGAAAAAACTACCAATGACCGATAAATATCATGGTTTCTGAACGATCACCTGAACCAGAAATTCTGTACCCAGTCCGACTTGGCTGCGGCAGGAAATCTCCCCTCGCAATGATTCCACCAGTTCTTTGACGATATAAAGCCCAAGGCCTGATCCTCCTGGATTTCCAGTTTCACGGCTATCTCCCCTGAAAAACGGGGTAAATATTCTGTTTTGTACATCTTCAGACATTCCGATTCCGGTATCACGGACTGAAAATATCAGATCCAAGCCATGAGTTCCGGGTTCACAGCTTAGAATTTCAAGGCAGATGGTTCCAAAGTCCGTGTACTTGACCGAGTTGGATAATAGGTTATTGATGATTTGAGCCAGGCGTTTAGGATAGGTTCTGACACATTCGGGTACAGGACTGTGGCTCCTCATCTCAAATCGCAGTCTCTTTTTAATGATATTGGAAAGAACCAGATTTCGAGCCGTTGCAAAAAGCTCGTTCAGATTCACCAGGCCTTCCTGATCTTCTCTGTAATTGGAAAGGGATTCGGAATATTCCAGCAGATCATCCACCATTCCAAGCAGGGCCTCTCCACTTTGCTCGATCACAGAAAGATAATCTTCGGAATCCATTGAATTGGTTTTTTGATTGTGCCGTATAATGTCAATTGAACTTAAAATCCCCATCAGGGGATGACGCATTTCATGAATCAGCATACCCAGAAATTTCTGTTTTTTTACGGTGGGGCTTTCCATTTTAGGGGCTAAAGGGCACAAAATACAGAAATAGTAAGATTCGTCTTCCTTGTGTACTGGTGCTGCCTTAAAATCCAGATGAATCACGGACTGTTTTTCACAAATCAGGGGTACAGGCAATTGGATGTGGGATTTTGATTTAAGGGCTGTGCTCAGTTCCTGTAAAAACCTGTGTCTGGCCTGAGGCAAAATTCGTTCTGTAAAGCTTGAGAAGGAACTGCCTGATTGTGTGGCAGGTAACCCGGTAATCTGATGATAATTTTCACAAACCCAGTCTATGTCAAAAGTCCAATCCTTGTTCACTCTAGCCTTAAAATAGAAAAACGCAGGATAAGGCTGTTGTGAAACATAGGAATTTTCAATAGTATTATTGTTTATATACATAATATTTGACACTTACAGATCTCAAAATAACAGATCTTACTAGCAAGGTCTATGCTAAATCTGGGAAAAATTATACTATTTTTTTATGAGATTGATATAGTGAATTTCTATCAGTCCGCCGGGAGTTAGTTCCAGAGACGAAGAATGATATCCATCTTTTTGAAAATGCAGATGAACTTTGTGGCCGGCAATGGCATGGGTAGTGAAGGTGCCAGCTTCCTCACTGTTGCCTAAAAGCCTGGCCTGATGATCATACACAGATACTGATTTTGGGTTGGTGCGAATACGGATCTCAACTACTTCAGGGGCCGACTTTTTTACTACCGGAGTCGGGTCATAGGAATAGTTCTGCAAATCAAGCGAAACAACTGCTTCAACTGCTTCCGGAGCTGGAGGAGTGGGTTTGACCGGAGGTTTCTGGTCCTGACAGCCAAGTAAAAACAAAAATGCCAGTGGGACCCACATTTGAATCCACACTGGCATTTTGAGGAACATAAATTTATTGTCCCTGCATCAGCACTTCAAATTGTTGTTTCATAGTATTGGCCTTGGCCCGGATAAATTCCCAGGAATGCTGAAGGTGGGGCATTGGATGATAAAGCATGATGGCATTAATTTGTCTGGACACCTCAGTGGCTTTTTTCATGGTTTCACCCATCTGATATTTCTCGGTTACAAAAGACAGAGAATGGGTGTGAAGCTTATTGGAATACACAGAAAACTGGGAAATATAGGCAATCAGACCCTGGGCCTCAACATTGGTAACTGGCAGTCCGCTTTTGATCTGGTGCTCCAGAATACGGGACAACTCAGCCAGCTCTTTTGTTGATTCCTGAAGTGATTTTAGAGCCGGATGGTTTAAATCAAATCCCGGTGCAGGAGATACGGCCTCGCCAGTAAATGCTCTGACTGCATCCTGATAGGCGACCAGGGCTTCTTCCCATTGATGGGAAACATGTCTAAGAACCGGAGATTGTCTGACATTCATGGATACATGCTGCAAAGGAACACTAAGCTGACGAAATGACTCCCGTCCTTCCAGTGAATTTTGACCATAACCCTTTACCTTATCAGCCAGAAGCATGACATGGCCAAGACCCTGAAGAATACTGTGCTCCATCGGTGTGAAATAAGCGGACCAGCGACGGGAACCGTACTCGAATTCCACCAGCAGGGTTCTGAACTTTTCCATGTGCTGCTCAAAAGGAGTCAGAACCACAGGAGGTGGCGGGGCCACGGGCTCTGAAACTGTTACTCCAAGCATCATGGAGCTGTTCATGGAATCTGTTGCAGACAGGGTGCTTAAGACACCAGCTAACAAAAGGGTTGAGGCAATTGCTATTCTTTTCATGCTTATTACTACGCAGTATCTGTTTGTTTGGTTGCATTTTTTTTTGATCTTTGTTTAGGCTTGATGAATGAATCCCTTCTGGCAAATTCAAAATTTTAATAACCAGCCATTTGTGGTACGGCAGATCCTGAGCGAAGTAGCCTGGATATTAAGTGCTTCGGATTTAATGCTTGATACCAAGGATGAGTTATTGACTGATGCAAGCTGGTGCCAAAAGCTATATCAAAATATTTTGAACTCAAAGAGTCTGCAAAAGGAGCTTTTGCTGGTTATGCCCAAACTTTTGTCGGAACGGGCTAGAGCTAGACGACTGGGGCGATATTATGAGCTTGTATTGTCATTTCTGATAGCACTTCATTTCCGGGAAGGCCTGTTTCACAGTATTCAGATTGTAGATCAGGGCAGAACCCTGGGAGAACTGGATTTTCTGATTGATACCGGCCAAGGATATGAACACTGGGAAGTATGTTTAAAATATTACTGCCGCTTTGGTATTGGGGATCAGATGCGGCATTGGCGAGGGCCAAATGGCATTGATCGCCTGGATATCAAATGGCAGAAACTGATTGCAAGGCAACTGGCTGTACCAGAGAATCAGGAGGCAATTTCTGTGTTGCAGAAAATGGGTCTTAGAGTTTCCCGTTCCAGACTTTTTGTTAGAGGTATTTTGTTTCATCCAATCCATCCGGGGACATTTTCTGTGCCCTATCCGGTTCATCCCAACCACCAGGCTGAGAAGTACTGGATTGATGGGGATATGGACTGTACGGATCTGCCTTTGGAACCAGGACAACGGTTGTTTGCCCCTCACAGAACCCAATGGTTGTCCACAGTGTTTTGTGAGTCAGAAGGCAAGGATCCCAAAGCTATGGATCAGGAACTAAGACAGTGGTTTTTAAAAAACACGGAAGCCAGACAGGTTATGGTCGCACAGAAGGGACCCAATCAGGACTATCACGAGGTGGCCCGCTATTTTGTTTTGTCCAGAGATACCACAAGGGAAGAACAAGGCTGAGTGGAATGTAGATTAACAATGAGATGCCAGGGTCGTTTGTAATCCAGCAGGAATAGTATCCAAGGCAGGCAACAGGCAGCCAGTTGCAATTCCAGTCCTTTTGCAAAAGCCCATAAGCCAGGGGCAGGATGAGATACCAGGGATTATTGATGGGATTGGCGAGCATCATGATACATATAAGGGTAGAGCTTTTCAGGGATGCTCGTTTCCAGTAGATTAGAAAAATCAGTAAAAGGCCCATAAATGCCCGTCCCCAGAGTGCAGTATTTTCAGGACTGAGATGATTTTGCAGAATCATGCGAATCAGGTAGGCTATGGGACTGTTGACCTCCCACCACTTTGCAAAAATCACAAGGGAGGATCCCTGGGAAAACCTGTCAGGACTTAAAAAGTAGGCCCAGGCCATAAACCCCAGAAGGGCAAAAAGGCTTAAAACCTTTTGTCTTGGGGGCAGAAGAACCCATAAAAACAGAGCCATTCCCTTCAGGGAAAAGATCAGTCCCCAGAATAACCCGGAAAGGATCTGGAATTTCATTTTAGGGGATTGCATCAGCAAATAGGCCAGAACCAGGGGCAGAACCAGAAGGACATCGTAATGTTTGTTGACAAACCCTTCCATGAGGACAAGGGGATGAAAGCACCATAGATAAAAAATATGATGACTGATGCGCTGAAAAATCAAAAGGACAGCCAGATCGGTAATCAGAAACAGCCATAACAGGGATGGTACAAATCCAAAAATAAAAATCAGTTCTTTGGGGTAT
Source organism: Candidatus Cloacimonadota bacterium (assembly GCA_019454875.1). GTDB lineage: Bacteria > Muiribacteriota > UBA6191 > UBA6191 > UBA6191 > UBA6191. Next base: position 19,785 of record JACFNL010000030.1, read on the forward strand.
ATGGCGGGGTACTCTGGAAAGCCGGTATGGGCCAGATGATAAACAATTTCTGCCCTTTGGGGGTGGGCGTTTATTTTATCTAGATGAAAGGCCAGGACCTCAGCTGGGGTTAAGGAATATACATTAACTCCTGTACCCAGTAACAACCCTTCGGCCCGGTATCTGTGCCAGTCATCTTCAAACACCCCATTGGTCAAGAACAGAAGAATCCTGAGTCCGAGGGCTAATACAAGGCATAAACTTATGCGCGGAGGAATGTGTGAATTTTTTAACCACACCACCCAGATTCCGGACAGAATCGTGACAGATATCAGATTTCCTGTATAGGTTTTACCAAACTGATGGGATATGATTAGAACCAGACCCAAAATTGTCCAAAGGCAAGTCGATTTTTGCATTGGTACTATTGTACACAAGGTAAATATGTTCAGGTTATATCTGTATTTAATGATTGTTACCGCTTGCCATGCTTCCGGTACTTTTATTATGCCACCTCCCCCTGTGAAGAAGGTGGTACTTGATCCTGAACTATTACAGATGGGAAACCAGTTTGTTGTAAGGACATCTGCCAATGGAAAATTCTGTCTGTCCTGCCACGGCAAGAATAAACCTCAGGAGTTTAAACGCAGAAGTCTAGGCAGCATTTTCCCTCAGCTGACCCAGAAGGTGAATCTTTGCTGGACGGATGGGACTCGTATGGGAGAACAGGGATTCATAGAGAGTGATACAAGGATAATGCAAGGTATCAGGACTTGGCTGGCTAAAGAGTACCGCCTTGAAGAACAGTTGGCCCGGGGAGAGAAATGAACAGGCTTAGAGTTCTTTTTGCAATGATTCCCGGTATACTCTTTGCAGATCCCTACCCAATAGGTAAAGGTACTGGTTATGTTGCCTTTTTATATTCCCAGTCCTTTTATAACAGCATCTTTCTGGGACGAAACTTTCGCCATTTTACGGATCTGGGCCTGTCAGGCACCGGCATTCAGAACGAGGCTTTGTCTCTTTACCTGTATTATGGGATTTCAGACAAGGATACACTGGTACTTGACAGTAAATACCACAATATATCCGATTTTCCTGAGTTTGGGGCCTCCGATTTTGAAGGCCTTTCAGATACCTATATTGGCTGGAAACGAACCTACCGCTATGCAAGAGATTCTCAGGCAGTGGAACTAGGAGTCAGAGGCAGTCGCAATTATGATGCGGGTAAGGTCACGGCCCCAGGCAGGGGCAGCACAGATGCAATTGTTACCTGGCATTGGGCCCGTGTTCTGGATGAGAGACAAAATCTGGGGCTGACCTTAAAACATGAGTTTCGTGATCCGGTACCAGACGGATATGGGGCGCAACTCACATTTTCAAGAACTCTGTCATCCGATGCAACTATCCGTATGTTTTTTGGGGTAGAAAAGGACCGGGATGGAGTCAATTTATTTGGCCCTGGGTTCACAGCTCTTCCCAATACAAATTTTGATTTCAAGCGGGAGATGGTTCAGGTGGCTGGTTTAGGATTTTCTCACAGAATTGGCCCGGAATGGAATATTCTTGGGTCATTGGCATTTAAGCTTGATGGGGAAAACAGTGATGCTGCTCCCCGTTCTCTGTCGTTTGGAATAGGCCGGGGCTTTTAATGGGATTTGGATTTAGACTTCTGGTGATAAACCTGTTTTTGGTATGTAGTGTCAATGGTAGTGATTTGGAGTTAAAAGAACTTCAGGACTATTTTCTGGCCTGGGATAAGTATCTTCTGGATCATGTCAGTGACAATGGCCTGATGCGCTACGACAAAGCCCAGGAAAAGTCATCCATGTCAGATTTGAATCGGATGCTTGATTTTCTTAAAAACTACAGTCCTCTAAGACTAAAAGGGCTTCAGAAAAAGTCTTTCTGGATCAATACTTACAATCTGTGTGTGCATGCAGCCGTGTTAAAATATTTGAATGGAAGGCGGCCCCAAGCCCAGGATACTGTTCAAAAAATCCCGGGAATCTGGACGGATAAAATATGTCATTTTCGTGGTTTTTCCTTAAGTCTGAACGAAATTGAGAAAACGGTTCTTTTGGAGCATTTTCAGGATCCGACAATTCATTTTGGTCTGGTTTGTGCGTCAAAAGGCTGCCCTAGGCTGTGGAGAGCATTTTTTCCTGAAACGGTGAACTCTTCTTTGCGGGATTTGGGGGCTCAATTTATCAAGAAGAGTACCGTAATCAATACCGATCGGGAAACCATTGGCCTTTCCAGGCTCTTTGACTGGTATCAGCATCATTTTTCTGATGCAGATGGGCTTGTATCGGGCTTGAAGCACCATTTTTCTGATGTTGATCTTTTGCAGGGACTTGACTCGGAATGGCAGATAGAATGGATTGAATATGACTGGAGTTTAAATGCAGAACCTTGAACTGGTTCGGGGGGAATCGCTTTATCTGAAGCTGGTAAAGTCCATTCTGACCCCGCTGGGGCTGGTATTTCTTTTGGCCATGATCCTGATCTCGGTTCTGGAGTACAGGCTGTATTCCCAGGATGCCCTGTTTCGGATGGAAAAACTCAAGGAGTCTGTAAGGGAAAGGTTATTGGCTGTGGGCAGAACAGCCGCCATTTCCATGGATATGCAAAAGCATTCCGAAATTTTCTCCTACAATGATAAAGACCTCCCTGAATTTAAGAGCCTGAAACAATATCTGAACCAGATACGGATGAAAAATGGGATTGAAGAACATTTGTACACACTAAGGCTTACGGATCCGGACAGGCAGCTGGCCTCTTTTGTTGTCATGACCAACCAGGAGGATTATGTAGGGACACAATATATCTATCCTGACTCCATGAATCTCACATTCTTTTTGGGACTGGAACAGACTACAGATATATATAAAAGCAAATCCCTGGAGGGCAAAAGCTGGATGAGTGCTTTTATACCTCTAAGAGAGCCCGGTGAAGATGAATATTCCGTGCTGGAGGTGGATATTTCCGTAGAGAATCTTCTGGAAAAAAACCGGGAGATATCCAGAATGTTAATCTTTTTTCATGTACTTAGGGGTATTGTCCTTCTGGTATTGTTTGTACTGGTATTTTATTTAATTTCCAACATTTTAAGGGGCAGACTCAACCTTCTTCTGGTGAAACCACTGTATGAGCTAATGAATGTTTTAAAGCGGGTTGGAACTGGGGATTTAAAAGTAGAAAGCTCGATTCGCAGTGGGGATGAGATAGAAGTCCTTTCCGATGCATTTAACGAAATGGTACTGGGGCTTCGCCAGAAAGAGACCATGGGTAGATTCCTTACCGGGATGGAGATGAAAGAGGTTATGGCTGTCAGTGAATCCGGCAAGGAACTTGCCCTTACTGGTGAAAAGCGGCAGATAACCATTCTGTTTAGTGATATTCGTGATTTCACCACAATTTGTGAGGATGCCGATCCTGAAGTCATAATTCTTGCCTTAAATACCTATTTTGCAGCCATGATTTCTGAAATTGAATCCCAGCATGGGACTTTGGACAAATTGATCGGAGATGCTGTCATGGCCGTATTTGAGGAGGAGGAGGGTCTTGAGCCATCTGGATTAAGAGCTGCCCGTTGTGCCTGGGCCATGCAGCAGGTGTTGAAAGATTTACGACCACAAATGGTTGCAAAAGGCTGGCCAGAATTCAGAATTGGTATTGGCCTTAACACAGGAATTGCCGTCGTAGGAAATGTTGGCAGTCAGAACACACTTTCCAGAACAGTGCTTGGTGACTGCGTAAACCTTGCCGCCAGAATAGAATCCCTGTCCAAAAATGGGAAACACAGCTGCATACTTTTGGCTGACAATGTGAACTCTGTAATTTCTACGCATTTCGCCACTGAATTTTTAATGGAGACAGTGGTTAAAGGAAAATCTGTACCTGTAAGAATTTTTGAAATCAGGAATTGACAATTAAGATTTTCTGTTTAAACTCCTAGCGTACCTAACTAAGGAGTGACCCATGAATTTTCGTAAGACCCTGCTTGGCCTGATTGGTTCTCTGGCCGTGTCTTCTCAGTTGATTGCTGGAAGTTTTGAAGAAGGATATCAGTTAATGAGGCAGTCCATGCCTGAATCAGACAGAAATGCAGCGGTAGAGCAGTTTTTTGTGCCTGTCACCAAGAGGGTGGATGACAGGGGTAATGAACTGTTTTCTTATGAAAAACAGATTGGCGGGGTCAGGGTATTTGGAGAAAAGAAACTGATTGTTTTCCCTAAGGAAGAATCCGAATTCTCTCATCTTCAAAGCCTCAGAACCATGACAGCGGAAGATATAGAGTTTGTAAAGGCTCATAAAGGGTTAAGGCCAGAACCAGTTCTGACCCAGGATCAGGCAACTAATGCGGCCATTCGTGATCTCAGGCAGAAGCAGGCATATATTTCCACTCCTTTGCCAGAGCATTTAAAAAGACCTACTGAACTGGTCATGTATAAAAATGCGAATAAAGAATATCGTCTGGTATACCACATGGTGTTACCGGGGCAGATCATGATGCAGCCTTCTGCTTTTGATTATTTTGTAGATGCTGAAACCGGAGCCATTGTGGATAAGGCTGGGCAGCTTTATGACATCAAAGGTCAGGGGATCGATTTAACAGAAGGCAAGACACATAACTTCCCGGTGGAGGAAGATAAGGCCGGATTCCGTATGGAGGATAAGGCTCGCAATCTGCATGTTTACAACGGCAGTGCCGGCAAGTTTTCTACAGATGATGATAATATGTGGGATAGAACGGGCACTTTGCGTAAGGAAAATCAAAGAGCAGAGGTTGAGCTTTATGTAAACATGGCTAGGACCGTGGATTATTTTAAGGATCGCCATAACTTTGTCTGGAAAGAGGGCAAAGCTCCTGTAAAGGCCACAGCTCATGTCAGGGATAATTTTAACAACGCTTATTATTCTTCCTGGGAAGGTGGGTTTTTCTTTGGTGATGGTTCCGGTGATGAGAATGGTTTTGATTATCTGACCAAGGGTCTGGATGTAGCCGCTCATGAATTCACTCATGGAGTGATTGATCTCTGGTGTCCCTTGACATACAACGGTGAGTCCGGTGCCTTAAATGAGCATATTGCCGACTTTTTTGGGGCCATGGTGGACTCGGATGACTGGCACATGGGGGACAACATTACCATCGGTGATAATCCATCTTTAAGGAATATGCAGGATCCTACCCGGGGTATGGGAGATCTCATCCCAGAGGGTATGAAGTATGCTGACTGGGCCCAACTGGGTAAAAAACATGGTTTTAAGGGACGGATTTATCCTGATAGAGTCAGTAAGAAAATTATCTGTAATGGCTGGGGCGAAGACAATGGGGGAGTTCACATCAATTCTTCCATTTTCAACAAGTTTGCCTACATGGCTACTACGGGTAATGAAGTTGCATCTGAGGGCTTAGGTCATGACCTGATGGCAGACATTTATATGCGTGTCTTAAAGAACCGTATGTTGTCTAGCAGGGCTTCCTTCACAGAGTTTAAGGAGAGATTCATGGCGGCTGCGGATCTTCATCTGCAAGGACATGCCAAACGGGATGTTTATCTGGCTACTATCAATCAGGCTTTCAAAAAAATTGACCTGTAATATTTTATCCTAGATATGGAGCCGGCCTTGTGCCGGCTCTTTTTTTTTCCGATAGTAGGTTTTGTACAACCAGGGAGGAATTGTGGGTCTTGTGCAGTGGAGAGAAAATCTGAACCAGCTGGTACGACAGCTTAACAATCAGAAAAAAAGGTATCAGGATCAGTTTTCCGGCAAGGGAATTGATGAGGTTGATTTTGATGAATTTGAAGAGTATCGCCGTGAAATGTTAAGGCTTCAGGGAGAGTGGACGGCCCAACTGCGTACAGTCCAGGAGTCCATGCTTGATAAAGGGGTGGAGCAGATGCCGCCCGAAATCAGTAAAATCAATCAGATGCTGATTCGCATTCTGCAAAGAAACAAAAAATTAGCTTCGGAAATTGATAAATACAAACAATCGATCCACTAGATTGCCAAGAATTCCGCTTGAGCCTCAGATTTGGCAGAGTGGGAGTTTGTTGGTATTTGTTGGAGCTTGCATCATGAGGTAATCTGAGATGTGGTTACACAGAAAGGAAGTACCTCATGAAGCAATTGATTTCTACTATCGCACTAGTCGCCGTATTTGTATCTCAGGTTTGTTCCCACGGTCATCATCATGGATATCAGCATGATGGACGAAAGTATGTCTATTATCAGCCTGCCTTAACTGCAAGCTCTGCTCCTCATAGCTTTGAAGAGCCAAGAGTAAAACGATATAAGGCGGATCGCTGCTGCAACGAAGTCACAAAGCGGGTTGTGTATTCCCGTCCAGCCATGACTCGTGAAATTGTTTACACACACACCAAGGCACCTGCTCACTGGAGCTGTGATCCATGTGGTAACAATCGCTGCCGTCAAAGAGTTCACTATGTGAAGGATCAGTGTGGTGGTTGCCATAAAGTGGTTCAAAGCTGCAGATGCAAGCCAGTATGCCGCACAGTGAATAATGTTGTTAAGGAAGTCAACGGCGGGTCTCCCCGTTATGTTGTGAACGGAACAATTAAAATTTGTGATGAGCCACAAAAAGGGCGCGCCACAGTGGGAAATTATCACTGGCACTGGAATCAGGCCGATCCACACTATCGTAAACGCCCGGTTTATGTCGATGAAAAACACGGTCGCAGTACAGTTTATACTCCTGGACATCACCATCGTGTAGCTCAGAGCCATTACTATTATTATTAAGATTCTGGATTGATATATATGAACAAAAAATTGATTCTACTGATTATGATGCTTACAGTATCAGGGATAAAAACCCAGGCATCCTGCGGCAGAAATCCCAATTGTTCCAAGGCGTTCTTGTATCCTGGTTATGATGTCATGTACTCACCAGAGGACTGGTGGTCTTTGGAAAAACATCCATCGGGAATTGATTCCATGTATATTGCACCAAGAAGATTTGAGGGAATGCGCAATCACTCAATGGCTGTTTCTCCTGAGCAGGTAGCAATTGTGTGGAATATGGCTGACTGTATGGCCAATGCTCCGGAGGTTGCCTATTCTCATGCAGCGGTTATTCATGACGATTTGGGAGAACCTCATCATATTCGTCTTGAGTGGGGCTCATGGTATGAGACTAAAAGTCGTGGATTAGGTTTTATCAACAAAAGGCAGCATGTTCATTATGTGAGAGCCACTATAGATAATCGTCTTCTATTTGTAGTAGATGATTATGTCGGTGATGGTCTTTATGAATATGAGGATTTTTTCAGGCTAGGAAACCGCAGCTTTCGCTTGACGGTGAACTTAAAATCCCGTCGCCACAACTTTGACTTTGCTTCGACACTTCTGGCATTTACTCCTTCAGTGACCGAAGGGAAGATGAAGGCTCCGGCTTCTCCTACCCCAAAGTCAAAAACTCCGACAGCTAAACCGAAGATGCAGGCTAAGGCTCTACCTAAACTGGAAAAATAGTTATTGGAATTTGGCCCGGCTGGATTAATCTAGTCGGGCTTTTTTTATTCTACCAGAATATCTGTACTCATAAGGGGTAGAAACTCTTCTCCGAATCTGCCTTTTTGTAATCTCAATCCCAGAGGGTCACTTGTTTTCTGATACACAAAATGGGATGGGATTCTGGCCCGGATTGTCATTGGCTCACCTTTTCCGGGTATGGCATCATATAGTTTGTCCCCATCAAGATGAGGGAAAAAATAGCCCTTGGTCTGGATTTTTTGCTGATCTGTATCATGCACAAATTCGACTTTGGCAGTGATCAAAAAATCCCCATCCTTAAGAACCAGTCCCATGAACTCACATTCAACCAGAGTGATTTCTTCCTCTGGTTTTAAACCACGAATACAGTACAGAAACAGCCCAAGATCGGTAAAATAGCCATCACCTTCGGGTTTGGTCAGCATATTCTGAATCTGTCGGTGGCGAATGGCCTCCAGTGTACTAAACAGGGTATCAGCCTCGTTTTTCGACATAGTCTATCACTTTATCAATCAGCTCATCGGAACTTAACCCTTCGGCTTCTCCCTCAAAGTTAAGCAGGATACGGTGTCTGAAGGTAGGTTTGATCATTTTTAGAATATCATCTTTAGACACATGGCCATTAAAGTAGGCATGGGCCTTAGCAGAAAGAATCAGGCTTTGCAGACCTCTTGGTCCGACACCCCAGCCGATGTATTTTTTGGCAATGGGAGTGGCATCTGGTACAGAAGCCTGGGTTGCCCTAACCAGTTTACAGGCAAATTCAGTAAGATGGGAGGCTATGGGGACATCCCGGATATTGGTACGAATCACCATAGTACTTTTAACATCCACTACCGGAAATACTTCAGCCTGTGCATTGGTAGTGGTTGTGTCTACAATCTGAATAAGGGTCTGTAAATCGGGGAATGGGACATCAATTTTGAACAGGAATCGATCGAGCTGAGCTTCTGGTAGTTTGTAAGTCCCATCCATTTCCAGGGGATTTTGGGTGCCCATTACAAAAAAGGGCTGTTCCAGATGGTGGGATTTCCCGGCTATTGAAATGGAACCTTCTCCCATGGCTTCCAGCAGGGCTGACTGGGTCTTTGCTGTAGCGCGATTGATCTCATCGGCCAGAATCAGATTGGCAAACAGAGGCCCTTTTTGGAAGCGAAAGACCCGCTCCCCAGATTCAGTCTGATGAATGACTGTTGTTCCGATAATATCGGCTGGCATCAGATCGGGTGTGAACTGGATACGATTGAAGCGAATGTTAAGAATTTTCGAGATGGTTTTGACCAGAAGGGTTTTGCCAAGACCCGGCGCACCTTCGATAAGGACATGTCCACCACAAAAAAAGGCAATAATGACCTGCTCGATCATATCATCATTGCCCATGATTACTTTAGCGACTTCTTTCTTGATATTCTGAAATACAGCGGTTGGGTCGATCATAAGGAATGCAGTATATCATTGCGGGCCAGTTTGATCCTCACTATGCATCTGTTATAATTGGGGCCGGGTATGAAAATTTCTAGGTTTATATTGCCAGTCGGGTTAAGTCTGGCCTTGTCAGGTTGCTCTGGTGGCCCATCTCCTTTTTCTGAGGAGCTGTATCAGGCTGAGGAGCATCTGGTTCGTCTTGAGCTTGATCAGGCTCGCAAAGTACTGGCAGGTATCCGTCAGAGTTCTAATGAATTGCCGGAACGGTATTATCAGAATTCCATCCGTGTGCATCTGGCAGCTTTTGAATTTCAGCAGTCCCTGGCAGAGTTAAAACGCTGGCAACAGGCAACTGGGGTTCAAAGACCTAAGGAACGCACTAAAATTCTTTTAGCATGGCTGCGGCATTTTTCTGAATACACGGATCTTTCCATTCGCTTTGAAGCCCTGAAGGCACTTGGTGAGATGAGGGATCAGTCTTCAAAAGACATCCTGATGCAAAATTTTGAATACCCTTCGCGCACAGTACGAATTGTCGTCTGTTATGCCATGGCCCTTTTAGGAGACAAGGAAAGGGCCCTGACTTATCTGATGGAGCGAGCCCGATACGGTTCCCTGAAACAAAGGGCCTTATCTGCCCTTTTTCTGGCGGAACTCAAAGATGTTGCACTTATTCCCGTGTATCGCTCCTTTCTTGAGGATCCCGAAAACTCCATTCGCTCCATTGGAGCTACTGTTCTGGCTGATTTACGGGCTACAGAGGCCAAATCAGCCCTTACAAAAATCTTGAAAGAGACATTGGATCCGAGAATGAAAATGACTATGGCACATGCTCTAGTCCGTCTCGGTGATGATCAGTATATGAGAATTATTGAGGAGTTGAGAAACAATCACCTGTTCAAACTGGATGCAGAACTTTTACTTTACGATTTAGGCAGAACGGGCCTTGAGGACTCTGTTTTGGCTCGATTGGATGAACTCGATGCGGAAAGCCGCTTTGTGTTTATGCGTTCCATGATTCGGCATGGCAGGCAGGACAAGGTCAGGGAACTTTTATCTGAAAAGCTCGGGAGTCTTACCGGTACAGCTTTTGAGAAAAAGATGGAACTTGAGCTGATGGCTCTGGTAGGCACGGCAGAAGATCTGGATAAACTTGAGGTCCATATGAGTTCCCCGTTTGAGGAAGTCAAGGTAGTTGCCGTCAAGACCTGGTGGCAGATTCAGGAAAGACTGAATTCTTCCAGGGAAGCCATCTAATTTTTAAACCAGACAGAACCCAACAATCAGGCAAACAGGTCAATGATTTGACCCAGGTTTTCATCTACGGCCTGGATTGCCTTAGCCGAAGCCTTGGCTTCAAGACTAGCTTCCATACCAAGGGTTATACTCTGTAGGGGGTTACTGCTGGCATAGCTGGCAGCCATATTTAATTTTGAGGTGGCGGACTTTATGCCGCAATCAATTCCAGACATAAAATTATGGTATCAGTTGCCAGATTGAATGCCAAGTCTTTGGACCAGTTGGGGAAACTTTTTTAATACAAGCTGGTGGCGAACCTCATCAGGGTTTTGTCCTTGAAGGCTTGTTCCGTGTAAGGGGCTCCCACCGGTATACATAGTTCCAAAAGGATCACCAAACTGATTAAGTCCCTGCTGGGCCAAAAATTTATCAATCTCAAATTTCTGGGCATTGGATATACGGTATTGGGTTATGGCAACTCCGCTTTGGCCCCCAGTAGCCTGAGTTGCCTGCTGAAGAAAGGAGCCGTTGCTGGCATAAAGAAAAACTCTTTCCTGCCCAATTCCCTGACCGGTAACTCCTGCCACAGTCTTAACCACAATCTGTAACTGTCCATTCTCTAAAGTAGTCTTGGATACAATTTCCACCTGAACCTGATTGCCCATCAGTGGGTTTTGCTGAATTTCATGGCGAAATCTCTGTACTGCATCGGTAGCAGCGTTGTTTAAGGCCTGCTGCTGAAAATTGACCACATTTAAAGGTCTTCCCTGCTGGTAACCGCCCCCATAAGGAGGATAACTCATGCCATAGGCACCGTATCCCTGTTGCATGTGGGGATAACCGGCCTGATAACCCATCCCCATCATGGGCCCACCCATAAATGGCTGCTGGCCAAAAGGTGGCTGCATCCAGCCATAACCGTTTTGCATGGGCTGCTGATAAAACTGGCTTCCCTGATTGGGCTGTGGATTGTAGGTGGTTTCCCATGGATTGGCCGAGGCATTGCGGGTAGGTTGTCCACCAACGGTAGGAACCTGATTGATATAAGCCTGTGGATGATTGATAGACATGACAGGCTGGCCTTCAAGAACATAGGTGTCTGTGCCATAACCTCTTTGATAGGGTGAATCAAGGTAAGGTGAGTTATTGGTGGGATTCAGAACTGGTCCACGATAAAAATAGGTATCCCTGTAGATATTAGAATTGTTTTTGTCGGCACCAGCAACTGTGTTTCCGGGGGCCTGAGATGCGGCAGACCCACTGAGCTGCGAGGTCAGCCGGTTGATTTCTTCACGGATGCGGTTTCGTTCAGCTTCAGAAGTTGCCTGAGACAGTGCCTGGGTTTTAACCATAATCTCTCGTTCAATGTTGGCTCGATTGGTGGCAAACAGAGAGGAAGTAATTCCTAATCCCAGACAAAATGCAATTCCAGTTAAGTTGTGTTTCATCAGAAGCCTCACAAGTTCGCAACGAGTAGCGTAAACAGTTCCCACTCAAAATACGATAGTCAGGATGATAAGTTGCGTTCAACTTACAAAAAACTATGGAAAATATGCGAATTGTCGCTGTTCTGGCACTATCAGCCATTTTAGTCTTTTTTTCCGGTTGTACCGGAGCGACTCCGCCTATCCCGGATCCTGTGCCCGGACAAGTAACAGGCAGTATTCTTGATACTACAAACAAGGCTGTCAATCAGGCTGATGTGCGCCTGGAAAATACGATCTGTCTTAGAAATCAACGGTGCCGTTCTGCCATTACAGATACAAGTGGCAAGTTTCAGTTTCCTCTGGCTGATGTGGGATTGTTTGATTTAGTGGCCGAAAAGACCTTGAGTGGTATTCCCCATGCCGCTCGAATCCGTCATCTGAACATTCAGGGTGAATCCCTGGTGGCCCGTGATTTACAGATGCGTCCTGTGGGAAGTATTGATGGTTTTGTCAAACTGGAAGGTTATACCAATCATTCCGGAGTGCTCGTGCAGTTGATCGGTACCAACCAATCCGTAACGACCACGGCAGGAGGGTATTTTAAGTTCAACAATGTGGCCTATACCTATCGTGATACAGCAAGAAACATCACTTATGTGTACCAGATTCAGTTTGCCCGTGATGGTTTTGGACTTAGAACCGTTGACAATATTGAGGTATTTGCCAATAACAATACAAGAATTGTAGTGAATCGTGATCCTGAGGGCATGGTGATTCCTGATTCGGATACCATGATTTTAAGAAGCCTTGATCCATCTGGCACAGGAGACATTGAGGGTACTGTTCTTTTAGAGGCCAGAACCGGAGCGGAAGGCTCAGAGATTGAACTTTTAGGAACGGCTTTGCCTGTTATCAAAATTGTTTCGGACAATTCAACAGAAAACTCTTTCAAGTTTCAGGGTGTGCCAGTAGGTACCTACAGTGTGGAGGTTCGGCATCCGGATTATGTAACCCAAAGAGTCAATGTTGCCTTGAGCCAGGGGCAAAACAGGGTTGAAACCAGTATTTCACTGACCAATGTAACCCATTTTGCCTCGTATCAGAAGGCCTGGGATCTGGTGTTGTCCCCCGGTGGGCATCAAATTGCCTATGTCAAAGACATGCCCTCGGATACCAGAGCCAACCGTGAGATTTATCTGATGGATAATTTCGGTAACAACTATGACAGAAGAATAACCACGGAGGCCAAGGCAGCCAATGAAGACCGTGGTATGAGCTGGTCATGGGACGGCAAATATCTGCTATTTGTAGAAAAGAACGAAAATTCCATCAACCAGTTTTATCGTCTGGTAAGTGTATCATCCAGCGGGGGGTTTATTACTCCGCTCACTCCTTATATTTCTGATGTGATGCAGCCCGCATTTGAGCCCCGGGGGATGCGGCTGGCCTATCTGAAGTTCGATACTGTTGGGCAGATAGCCCTTGCCACTCTTGTGTCCAAACCTTCGGGTCTGGCTTTAGAAAATGAAACCCTGGTCTTGTCGGAACGCAACTCACAGATTGGTCGCAATCAGTATAGTTCCATGGAGTTTGGTTTAAACGATCGGCTTCTGTTCACCCGGGATGCTAATTTTGTGGATCTGGAGTCCGAAGTGGGCACATTTACCGTTCCGGCTTCAGCCAATGGAAACGCCTTATTGAAGTTTAAGGTGTTTGGCTCCACCTCTGCCAATGCAGCCACCTTTAACCCGGACAATTCCAAAATTGCCTACAGTGTTTCCCCGGATCACGAAACACCCACAACCCCAAGAGGGACCTACATGGCAAATATCGACGGCTCAGGCAAACAAAGAATATCCCTGGCCTGGGGAAGGGCCCTGCAGATCTCACCGGATATGAGCCACATCTATTACATAGATCAAAGATCCAGCTGGTTAAGACGCATCGGCACCGTAATAATTCCAGAACGATGGCGTAAATAACCACTTATGTTTTGACAATTTTTAGAGTCAACCAAGAACAGTATCAAGAATCATCATCAGGGCAAACCCAAGCATCAGCCCGATGGTAGCCACGGTCTGGTGTCCATTTCTGTGTGTCTCAGGAATCACTTCATGGGACACCACAAAAATCATGGCCCCGGCAGCCAGGCCAAGACCGATTGGATAGGCGATAGCCAGTCCAGTACCCAGGCTCACCCCAATCAAGGCCCCCAGTGGTTCCATAGCTCCGGTCAGAAGGGCAACCAGCACGGAATTTTTTGGACTTGCTCCAATGGCTCTAAGAGTCAGGGCAACCGTCAGTCCTTCTGGAACATTCTGAATCGCAATGGCCGATGTCAGTGGTATTCCTACGCTAAAATCCTCCTGAGACAGACTGACCCCGATAGCCATACCTTCAGGCAGATTGTGAAGGGCAATGGCAAAAACAAAAAGCCACATAGGATTTAGGTTTTGATGTCCCGGGCCGCAGGGCCCACTGAATTCATGATGGTGGGGCATAAATGTATCCAGGCCCAGCATTAAAATTACTCCAAGTCCCATACCAAAAACCACGACCATTGAGGCCAGAGCTGGAGTGGATACAATTTTTACCGATGCCTCCAGGCCAGGCAGGATCAGGGAGAATGCCGAGGCAGCAAGCATCATGCCAGCGGCAAATCCTAGAAGGATATCTTCCAGTTTCTGAGGAATACTTTTAATAAACAGGGCTGGCAATGCCCCAAGACCAGTGCTTACAAAACCAATCAATCCACCAGTCATGCCCACTAAAAAGGCCGCAGTCACCTGATTGGTGGCAATCATATAAACAGATTGGGCCAATAGCCAGCCAACACCTGCTGTCGATACCAGAAGAAAAAAGGCCGTCCATCGATTGTAGCGGGCGCAGTCCACGATCAGGGTTTTTATGGAACTATTTTGCTCTGCTGGTTGCATTTCGCTCACTATTTCAATTTAAGGCTCTGCTTTGGCATTTTCTGATAAAGAAGCAGACTTTCTTCCAGTGCATTTTTGGCAGATTCCCGGCCCTTCATTTCCATGACGGTCACCTTTTTGCCCTGTAGTTCCTTGTAGGTTTCCAGAAAGTGCCTTAACTCCCGTAAGGTGTGCGCTGGAATGTCCTCAAGGTCACGGTATTCATCAAAACGGGGATCCCCTGTGTACACGGAAAGAAGTTTGTCATCACCTTCAAAATTATCTTCCATGCGGATGATTCCAATAATTCTGGTCTGCACAATGGTCATTGGGACAATTGGAAAGGAGCCGAGTATAAAGATATCCATTGGGTCATTATCATGCCAGAGCGTTTTAGGAATAAACCCATAGTCGGCCGGATAGTGAACAGCGGAATACAAAACCCGATCCATTTTAAGAAGTCCCGTTTCCTTGTCAATTTCATATTTGACTTGAGAACCCTTGGAAATTTCAATAATTGCCTTGGATTCTCCCGCTTGATTCACTTCAGGATCTATGTCGTGCCATGGATGCATATACCTAACCTCCAAATTTAGCGAATCCCATACCAGGCAATTAGTCCCCATCCCACCAGAAACAGGGTTCCGCCCAGAGGAGTGACAGGGCCCAGCCAGCGAGGACCGCCATTGGCCAGCCAGTACAGACTGCCAGAGAAAAACAGAATGCCAGCAATAAAACAGTACCCGGCAATCTTAAGCAGGGGATCTGATATTCCCAGCCGTGAGGCAAATCCCAGAATCAAAAGGCCCAGACTATGTAAAAACTGATACTGCACTCCGGTTTGAAATACAGCCAGAGAAGCCTCACTGAGTCGCCCTTTCAGACCATGAGCAGCAAATGCCCCCAAAGCCACCCCGATTAACATTCCAAGCGATCCAGCAAACAAAAACCATTTCATAATGCGCTAGCATATCATGAAAGCTATTTTGATTTTTAAAGTGTCCAATCTGTCACGGGAATGCCGGTTTGATTTCTAAGATCTTGACCAGGTTTCATTGGGGGGCGGCAAAATGTCATCTGTCACGAGGATATTCCTATTGAGCCTTGGTGATATGGTCCGTACAAGCCGGGTAAATTTCATCTGTCACGGCCATTTTATTGAAAATTTTTCTTGACAGATTTTTTGACACTCTTTTCGTGGCAACCCCAACCCCTCAAAAATCATTTATTTTAACGCCTCAGTCCACTCATTTTTTACCTGATCTTAGCCACTCTGACCAAAAAACTCAAAATTGCAAAAATCACTCGCTTTTGCATACTCCAAACAAGCCCAAAAACCCCGTGGTAGCATAAATTTATGCAAAACCTACATCAAAAAATCACAGAAACCGTCAAAGAGTACAGAAATCAGGAGGCAATCTTGATTGAACTCACACAGGAGGCCGATTTCACCAAACTTTATCTGGAGCTTGGTTATTCATCCCTGTTTGAGTACTTAAATCTTGGTCAGGGAATCAGTGCTGCCACCGTAAGTAATTTGATTACCGTAGCTCGAAAATCGGTCAAAATTCCAGAAATGAAAGAAGCTATTGCCTCGGGGGAAGTAGGCCTGGCCAAACTAAGAAAAGTATCCTCGGTGATTACTTCTGAGAACAAATCGGAGTGGATTGAAAAATCCAAAAAACTCTCCTGCCGGGAACTGGAAAAAGAAGTTGCCAAGGTATCTACCTACAAACCCA
>JACFNL010000031.1 GCA_019454875.1 Candidatus Cloacimonadota bacterium
ATGATACAGTGCCTCCCACATTGTCTCTTGATGTAAATAATGAGGTCTGGATAACCTCAGGGGTAATTGATCTTCGCGGCAAAACGCAGGACTTGCCCCCCCGTCCTTTGGGAATTGCTGGATTTGGAAGCACCATGGGCACTGGAGTAAGGACAGTTCAGATCAAACTAGAAGCAATTAACAGTCTCGGTTCTGCCACAGCTCCGGCATTTTTGGACTGGACCAATATTCCACTGGATCGTAATCCTTTGACCCACGGGGCTAATCAGGAATTCTCCTTTCACTTCAATCGCAAATTTTTTGACTTCAGAGATAGGGTAAGAATTTCACTCAGGGCTATGGATGCTTCTTCAAATATCTCGATTCTTTATCGGGAACTGTCCCTGGATTCCGATCTTTTAGAGGATCCCATCATATTGAGCCCCGAGGACTCAGCGGCCTATCCCGGTGGGATTGTGCAGTTTCGCTGGAAACCCGTGACCAAAGCATCCTCTTATCTTCTGGTGTTTCATGATGCTGAAGGAAATCAGCATCCCTTCAGTTTTTTAGCATCTCAGGTACAAAATGATGTCAATCTGGATCAGCTTCCTCCCGGCCCCCTGTTTTTTACAGTTCTGGCTATTGATGGAAGTGGTAATCGCTCACCCGGTAACAATGGTCGCCGCCTGATTCTTGATCAGAACCTTCCTAAGGTAAGTAAGATTGTATGGGAAAAGCCTGTGGCATCTTCGGATAAATCGGGAAGGATTTTGTTATCTACAGTTCGATTTCATATTACATTCAGTGAGATGATGGATGTCAATTCACCAATCAAAGCTGTTTTTCGGCCTGACGATCGTTTGCAGCTGACCAACTCCTTTGGCCAATCCATAGCCCAGAGTTGTCCACCGGTGGAATTAAAACCAGTTTCTTATTCACAGAATCAGTGGGTTGGTACATTGGAGCTGACACCTAGGGACGAATTCTGTGACTACAATGGAATTGCCCATATTGATGTGTCTGAGTACAAGGATTCGGCAGGCAATCGAGGATCAGAGTATCGTTATAGCTTTGAACTGGACACCGGTCCCTGGTTTGATTTCAGAATCTTTTCCAATCCCGTAGAGGAGCTTGAGATTGTTTTTGTCTTAAAAGGTCTGGATAAGCGGGGTGGGGGCCTTGAGACCATACCGGAGGTGCCGTTTTTTCAGATCAGACAGCAAAAAATCCCTGGAGAAAATTCTTTGGATGATGTGCTGCGGATTGTGCCTCTTAGTAGAATCAATTCCTCCACCTTCCATGGAACCTACCGCCTGGATTCTTCTTTGTCCGGTTCACTACGGCTTGAAATTACGGCATCGGATCGACAGGGAAACCGTGGTACCCGTGTATTACCATTTCAAGTACAGCAGCTTGGATTTGATGAGGGGGCCTTAACTCCAACTCCCGTTTCTACAGGCAGTGCCTCCCTAAGTCGCGCATCTACCATGATTTCCTGGGTTTTTCCCTGGTATACCCTGGAGGAAAACAAGGGAAAACGAATGCCACTTTTTAACCTGTTACCCACAAGAGGTAATCATTCCCTGGTTCAGCTGCTCGTAGACCTTAAAAAATATCCTCTGGATCTGGATGGAAAATATGCAGTTATGGAATGTGGGGATAAATGTGTCTATCCCCAGCAAATTCGTGAAGGCAGTCATATTCGCCTGAATACCAGTAATCTGGCAGCCCTAAGACTGATTGAGGACTCAAATCCTCCTCTTCTTTCCTGGTTTCAGTCTGAGGAAGAGCTAAAAAATCTTGATGAGGATTTACAGTTGCGGGTTTTAGATGATGGGGTGGGGCTTAGTAAAGATAAAATTCAGGTATTTCTTAATAACAAACCTGTAAAAGACTTTATGTTTCTTGAAGAGGAAGCGGTTATTCCCAGACGATTTTTTCGGTCTTTGGTAGCCAATGAGATTAATATCGTCGCTGAAGATTTTTTAGGAAATCAGGCCCGTTTGTCAGCAGTAGTTGTGCCTGTGGGCCCAATTCAGGTGGAAGAGCTTTACGCTATTCCCTCTCCAGCCCGGTATGGGGCCGTAGTCTATGTCAAGTCCAGCCGGGTTCCTTCAGAACTTCAGATTCTAATCTATGACGCAGCTGGACGGAGGGTAGCCTCCTGGATGGAACAGGGGGCTTCCCTGAACAGCCGGATGCACAAGGTTTTATTCTCTGATCTTCTCAGGGGAAAATCGATTGCCAATGGAGTGTATTTTCTTAGAGCCAGGGTTAAGGACTCGGATGGAAATACAGCCAGACTGCATCAGAAATTTGCCTGGATAGAATAGGGGGTTGACATTTTTACGGTCTTCGGGCGGATAATGATGAAAGATTGGCAAATGTCCTTGGTTCAAAGCATTGACAGCCTCTGTAGAATGGGCAGATAATAACCTAGCATGAAAGTGAAGTTCTGGGGTGCCCGCGGCTCTGTACCGATTTCCCGTCCTGACTGTAGAGTCTATGGGGGCAATACAACCGCAGTGGAAGTTGTTTCGGACGGTGGTTGTCGCGTTATTATTGATGCTGGAACCGGAATCCGTGATTTGGGCAATTCACTTTTGGCCAAACTTCCTGTAAAAATTCACCTTTTGTTTACCCACTATCACTGGGATCATATCCAGGGCTTTCCATTTTTTGTGCCTGGTTTTATTCCTGGCAATGAATTGCATATCTACGGACAGAAAAAAGGGGAACAGGATGTCAGAGATATACTGAATCATCTCATGTCACCACCAAACTTCCCGGTGCCTTTAGCCATTATGGGTGCCAAAATGGTTTTTCATGATTTGCAGGAGACCGGAGAAATTGTTCTGGCCGATGATTTAAAAGTGATCTATGGTCCTCTGTTTCATCCTAACGGAGTGGTGGGGTTTCGTTTTGAGAGCAATGGCCGGGTTTTTACCTTCCTGACAGATATTGAGCATGAGTCCGAGGATGAAGTGTCGCAAAGTCCTTTGAATTTATCCCTGAATGCCGATATTGTGGCGTATGATTGTCAATATACTCCTGAGCAATATCCCAGTCGCAAGAACTGGGGCCATTCAACCTGGGTCAGCGGGCTGCAGCTGGTGCGAAAGGCAGGGGCAAAAAGCCTCTATATGATTCATCATGATCCTGCCCACAATGATGTACAGATTGATTCCATGCTTAAAGCGGCCAGAGCCCAGGCAGATGCCCTTGGAGTTACTGTGGAAGCTGTTTATGAGGGTATGGAATTTGAGGTTGGTAGCCCTTCTTCTTCTGACTAGCACCTCCCTGGTGCTGGCTGAGGTCCCGGACTGGATTCTGTTTCACAGTGGCAAGCTGGAGCATACAGCATTTCCCGAGTCGAGTTTTCCTGGAAGTCACGACCTTAGGACCTTAGACGATGGGTTTGTAATTTTTCGTTTAAATTCCAATGCTTTGGTCAAAGCTGGATCGGATTCTGTTTTAAAGCTGCGCCACTCACCTAATCTAGGGATTCAGTTTCTCACTCTTTTGGATGGAAGCCTGTTTTTGAATCTTCCTAGTACAGAGGGTCAGGAACATATTGTGGAAACTCCCTACGGGAATTTTTCGTCCCGAAGGGGAGATTTTCTATTTCTGATGGATTTACAAAAGGAAGTTTTAGAAATTTCCTGTGGAGATGGGCTGGGAGTGTTTAAACTGGATCATCTGGAGTATTCTTTGGCCCCAGGGGAAAAACTCTATTTTTATCAGGGACGAATTTACCCTAAAAAAGTACTTGCCGGTTCTGAAAACCGGGTGCTGTATTCCTGGTATCAAAGATCTCATGCCTGGCCACTACCGGCCTATTTTAATTCTTTAAGTGCAGGTATAGAGGATCAGTTGCCAGCCATTGAGGAACTGTACATCATGGGCTTACCCGTATCACAATCTGGGTATCAGGACAGGGTTTTTGGAATTGGTGATCTGATTCTGGGCATGATTCGTATTGAAGGCAGACTGGTGCATCATCTGCCTCACCAGACTTTGCAGATTTCATTAAATGCGGGAGCGGAATGGGAAGATCTGGGTTCACGGGGCGAGTTTCTGTTTAAAATTCCTCCCAAAGAATCCCAATACGAGGTTCAGTTTCGCCTAAGGGAGAATCATAGGGTCATTCCTTTGTCCCACCCTCCCGTATCCTTTCGCTTTCACGCAGATTTTGGGGAAGGTGTGGTGAAGTCCTGGCTTGAGAACTACAAAAGACTCTGGGAGAGGGCTGATGCTGTGGGCTTGCGTCGTTTGCTTCAAACCAACCGGAGTTATTCGCTCTCCATCTATGAGGATCTTTTACAGATTCTGAGTTCTACCAGCACCAGAAGAATCCAGTTTGAGATATTAAATCTAATCAAAAGAGCCGGCATGCTTATGACTGAGGTTCGATTTACCAGAGTGACTACCCAGAAAAATTCTTTGCTTCCCATTCGTCAATCAGGTGTCTGGCAACTGGTGATCAAAGAAGACTCCCAGGGAAACCATGTATTGATCGCGTCTTCAGGAGAAGATCCAGTTTTTGGCGGAAATCCTGTCAGGGCCGGGGACAGGACAGGCCCAAAAATATTTGCTTCGCAAAGGGTCAATGTAGACCCGGCAATTGGAGCGACTTTGGCAATTACTGCCGAGGACGATGCATCAAGAATTGTCAGGGTGGAGTATTATACTGGTTCTGTTGGCACGGCTGGGACGGGGTTTGTTCTGGCCTGTGATGATGGAGTCTGTGATGAGAGGCGCGAGACAGCTACCTTGCGGATTCGACCAAAACCAGGGGTGAGACGGGTATTCGTCCGTGCCTTGGATGGTGCTGGAAACTGGGGCCCCGTACACTCTGTTTTGCTGGAATAGACAAAAGGCATACCAGTATGAGCCTTACTGTCAGAACCATGAACCATCTAAACTCGAAACACTGTTGATTCAGGCCGATAGTTTTTGACGATGTTCAGACCACTTTTGTATGTGTTGAGTTTCTTAATCCAGTCTGCGGTAGTAGAAGCCTCAGTATTTTCCGCACAGTATCGGGAATTGCTGCTTGAGGAAGCAAAAAGCCCTGAAGAAACGGCACTGGCCCAACGGATTCTTGGACTGGAACTAAGCTTTGAGGATGCTGAAACAGTCACTCAGAGAATTCCCTTTATATCAGCGGATAAAAAGCTCAGTCTTATTGAAGCCATCCGTTTGAAACGAAGACAGCTTATGGCCACAGGAGAAACTAAACCCGACGACAGTGCCACAGCAATTGATGATCAGACTCAGGATCTGATCCGAAGATATTTGTTGCATATTGTCAGTTCGGAAAGTCAGTTTCAATTTGTCAAAAAACTTCTGATCAGGGAAAAAAATCCCGAGACAATCATCTATGAGTTAAGGCAGGCAGAATTTTTAACCGAGGCTCAAATTCGTCAAGCCCAGTCCATATTAAGTGGACAGATGGTTCAGTTTGCCAACCGGGAGTTAAAAGATCAGTCCAGTTATGCTCAAAAGGCAGCCTTTCAACATGCGGCCTACTCAAGAGATGCAGAAGATATTCCAGGCAGTGATGGGACACGGTTATCCTATCGCCATGCAATCGTCAGTACAGAGCGATTAGATGATCGTGAGTATATGGCAGATGTATCTGTCAGGGCCGGAGGCAGTATCTGGCACCCTGAGGAAGATGTTTTGCTGGAGAGGCTACGACTGGAATTTCGTTCCCGGGCCCATCATCTGGTCTTAGGACATCAGCTGCCCCAGGATATGTCCCTTGGTCTACAAAAGGGCTGGTTTGGGGCACAGTGGAGTCTTTTTGAAAATGGGGGAGAGGGTCAGGTATTGGCGGGATATCTTGATGAGGGCAATTTTTTGGGGTCGGATTTTGAAAGGGAAAAGACCTGGATGGCTGGATTCAGATATACCAGAAGCACTCATAATACGGATCTGTTTGGTTTTGAGGTACTTGGTTCAAGACAGGATCGCAATGGGGGCCGTGCCGGGTTGAACCTTGGGTGGTTTGTGGAAAAGTCCCTGGCCAGACATTTAGGGATGCGAGCGGAGCTGAATCTTTCCCATGGTGGTCCTCGGGCAGTAAGGGAAATGTCGGATGCTGCTGGAATGCTTCAGTTAGCCTATTCAGACGGTCGGGCATTTGGGGAGCTTTCCTATCGCAGGCTGGGACGGGACTGGTTTAGCCTCAGTGGTGAAACAGGTTCTGACTCCCAGGAGATTTTAAGCCGGATTGGTGAGGTTGTAAGCTGGGGGGACTGGGAAGTGGAGCTGTTTGAGGCCCGAAGTTTTGTACAGGGTCTTGATTCCAAAACGGTCCGTCGGCCTGCTGTGTACACCAGATTTGTGGAGCCAATGGGCCACAAGGATCTTCTGTTTGATATACATTGGCTTCAGTCCGATGAAGATGTGTCAGTGGGGCTGGCTACTGAAGACACCAAAACCCTGCATTTTGGACTTCAGAAACAATGGGGCCGCCTGGTCAGTGATTCTTCCCTGAGATTAAGGGATATGGACAAATCCAGTCCTTTAAGAGTTCAGGAAGACCGTGAAAGAGTGGTACATTCCGGTCTTCGTTACCTGGTTCCTCTAGGCAACAAGGGACTTTGGCCTGGCTTTTATTACCAAAGGCAAAGACTGGATGAAGGAGGGCTTGTTTTAAGCCATCGCGATACCATGTCCGTGGATCTCAGTACAGAAATTTTTTCCCGTACCCAGGCCTCTTTGGAATGGCAGTATCAGAAACAGTCTGCCCCAAATCTATTGGCTCGACAGGAACTCTTAAGAATGCAGATGGTACTGGAGCATCCTTTTGATATGAGCTGGGACAAGTCCCTTGAGTTCTCTTTATCAGTTGAAGAAGGCAAGTATGCCGGAAGCCTGTTTCGTCCCAGTGGTACTGAGGTGACAGTTTCTTATCACAATCAGTTCTGAGCCCGGAAGGTTCTGGGCCAGAAACCAAGGAATCTGGGAGACTTTATATTGGCTGTGTAGCGGTAGTTAGTAACTGCCCTGGGCTGAACTACATTGCCATATACCAGGGAGGCTTCCATAATCTGGGGGAAACTTCCACCCGGAGTTACTTGATTCTCAATATAAAGAATCCTCTTTTGATCCAGTGAGATATCATAGTCATAACTTGTGGCCCTTGGGCCTAGTACTATGTAATAGACATTGCCATTATAAATGGGGGGGATTTCCATCAGATAATGTTCGCTAGGGTTCACAGTCACATTTTCCAGACCGGTAAACAGACCAAATCCTGTAGGATTAAATCTCAGATTGGATTTTACAAGCTGGTCTCTTGTGATCTGCCTGGCTGCTGAGGCAGTGGCCGATTCCACGACACTAAGAATAAAGATCTGAGAAACTGTGCTCAGATTGGAGCAAATGACGGATCGGGTTGGGGCCTGGGTGTCCTGGGGACTTGCTAAAAAGGCAATCATGTTTTCTCTGGGGTGCCAGTCAAGATAACTGACCAATCCAGGACATTCGGCGCGTTCAGTCAGGCTTTTGGCAGGGGCCGGGTTTAAAATCCCGTTGTTTACCAGTTCATTAAGCCTGTCCCTTTCCAGAACAGCCAAGGGCTGGGAAGAAGAATCCACCCGAATCCAGGGTAAGCGGTTCTGATCAATTAAGGGGCTGACGGCCTGAATGGCATCCGACATGGGTGCTTTCATCATAGTCTGGTTCTGCAAAAATACCAGTACCCTGCCATCGGGACTCAGATTTGGCTGACTGCTGTCAAAATTTGTGACGGTATCGGCATAAATTCGCACAACACAGTTCAAACAGTCACTTTTCAAATCTGCTTTGTAAAGATCCATTCTGTCCAATGGATTCAGCCTGCCGGAAAACAGAATGATATCTGGCAGAAAGGGATGGGGAAGTACATCCTGAATCTGTGCGAACGAACCAAGATTAGGCAAGGGTGTGACATGCTGGGTTGGATCCTGACTCTGCATTTCAAGCCATACCGGACCTTCCTGAAAAAAAATTGTATGTGCTCCCCGTTCCGAGCGGCCAAACCAGAGTTCAATCTGGGCAATTGTAGTCTCGGGTACAGTAATTTCCACGCTGGTCAGATACAGTCCCGAGCGAACCGAAACCATGTATTGCCCAGGATTGATTTCTGGTATAAGAAATCTGCCAAAGGCATCAGAATGAACCTTATAGTCTCCGGGCTGGATGATGACTTCTGCATCACGACTGAAATTTTGCGAGTCCAGATTGAAGATACTTCCACTAAGACTGGTTCTTAACGGATTGTCGGGATTGATTCGCTGGTTTAATTCTTCCGGGCCACAGCCTAAAAACAGGATTCCAGCACAAAGTAGAGGGAAAAGCAGACGAAACAGAGAATTCATACCCATGACTTCGGAACCTGATGAGGTTCGCATAAGATTTGACTTATTGATTTTCCTAAACAAGTTGGTTAACATGCCCCACAAGTAGAGTAATACAACTTCTGTCAGAAATTTTGACTGACTGGCACGGTGGTTCCTTAAAAACAGGGATTCGCCAGCAGCGGACAGAAGGGGTTAACAACCAAAAGGAGTTTTTATGTTGACTAAGGTATCTATCAAGAGCCTTCTTGAAGCCGGTGTACACTTCGGGCATCAGACCCACAAATGGGATCCTAGAATGGCTCCCTTTATTTATACCAAGCGCAATGACATTCACATCATTGATTTGCAACAGACTGTTAAACTGATCGTGAAGGCCTGCCGCGCAATGAAAGAAGTCATTCAGGGTGGGGGAAATATTCTGTTTGTTTCCACCAAGAAGCAGTGCCAGGAGATTGTTGCTGAAAACGCCATTCACTGTGGAGTTCATTATGTCAACTATCGCTGGTTAGGTGGAATGTTGACCAATTTTAAAACAATTCGAGCCCGCATTGCCTATCTGAAAAAGCTGGAAAGAATGGTTGAAAATGGGGAAATCGACAAATTGGGCAAAAAAGAAAAAGCCCGTCGATTGCGTGAATTGCAGAATCTGAGTCGCGATCTGAAAGGTATTCGCGAAATGAATGATTTGCCCCAGATGGTTTTTGTGGTCGATCCAAGCAAAGAGAAAATTGCCATTGACGAGTGCAATAAACTGAACATTCCCGTAGTGGCCATCACAGATACAAACTGCAATCCTGAAAATATTGATTATGTCATTCCAGGCAATGATGATGCGATTCGCTCCATCAAGACTATTGTTGGTTATTTGACGGAGGCAATCATGGAAGCTCGTGAAGCGAGCAGGGTGAAGCAGGAAAAAGAAGAAGTGGAATTGAACTAAGCCTGTGAATTCAGGAAATGATCATCGTAGAGGAGAATCATGAGCTTTACAGCACAGGATGTGAAGACTTTGAGGGAAAAAACTGGTGCAGGTATGATGGAGTGCAAAAAGGCACTTGATGCTGCATCTGGGAACATGGAGAAGGCAATTGAGCATTTGCGTAAGCAAGGGCTCGCCGCTGCCAGCAAGAAGGCTGGGCGGATTGCTGCGGAAGGGGCTGTTCGGGCCTTCGTTTCTTCAGACTGCAAATCAGCAGCATTGGTAGAGCTGAACTGTGAAACCGATTTTGTGGCCAAGACAGATGATTTTCTGGGACTTGCTGATCAGATCGCCTCCTTGGTGGTTTCCCAGAAGCTGGAAAGCGTAGAGAGCGTTTTGGCCTCGAAGATTGGAGAACTCACTGTAGAACAGGCTATCAGTGAAAAGATTGCCAAGATTGGTGAAAAGATTACTTTGCGCCGCCTTGAACTGTTTCAGGGCTCCGGATCCTATATGGTCAGCTATATTCACGGAGCTGGAAGCATAGGAACTGTGGTTGAAATTGGTCTTGGAGATGTTAACAAGGCTCAAGCTTCAGATTTTGTGGAGTTTTCCAAGGATCTGGCAATGCACACCGCTGCTGCTGCTCCTCGGTATCTGGCTAAAGATGAAGTGCCTCAGGAGGCAATTTTAAAAGAGCTGGAAATTTATAAGGAAGTCCTGCGCAAGGAAGGTAAAAAAGAGGAGATGCTAGATAAGATTGCCGAAGGTAAACTTGGCAAATTTTTTGAGGATGTCTGTCTTTTGCATCAGCCTTTTGTTAAGGATCCTAAGACAAAAATTACTCAACTTCTTGAATCTCAGAGTAAAAAACTGGGGACAGAGCTTGTGATTCGCAGGTTTGCCCGTTTTGTATTAGGAGAAGGAATTGAGAAAAAACAAGGTGACTTCGCCGCTGAGGTGATGAGCCAGGTGAAGGTATAGTTCACCAGAAAGAAAAGCCCGCAAGGGCTTTTTTTTTCGCCAGATTAAAGGGAACAATTCTTGGGAATGGGGAAAATATGCAGAGAATTCTGATTAAGATGAGTGGGGAAGCTTTAGGGGGATCTGATGGCAGAGGTATTGAGGCCTCTTTAGTCAGTCAACTTGGAGAGCAGATCAAAGCCCTTCGTGAAAATGGAACACAGATTGGTATTGTGGTTGGTGGAGGCAATATATTTCGAGGAGTTCAGGGAAAAAGTAAGGGCATGGATCCGGTTATGTCCGATTTTATGGGAATGTTGGCAACTGTTATTAATGCCGTTGGTTTGGCTGAACTGTTTCGGGCTTTGGGAATTCCAAGTGTAGTTACAACCCCTTTTGCCTTAGGACAGTATGTAGAGCAGTACAATGCTTCTAGGGCCAGAGAATATCTTGATGAGGGCAAGGTTGTGGTTTTTGCTGGGGGTACAGGCAATCCGTTTGTAACCACGGATTCGGCTGGTGCATTAAGAGCTGCTGAAATTGGAGCAGAGCTTTTGATCAAGGCTACCAAAGTGAATGGAGTATATGATGGAGATCCAGTTCAGAATCCCAATGCCAGATTGTATCAGGAAATATCCTTTGCCCAGGTGATTGCCCAGGGACTTTCGGTTATGGACGCTGGGGCCATTGCACTTTGCCAGCAAAGAAGCATTCCAATCAGAGTGTTGAATATCTTTGAGAAAAACAGTATTGTAGACCTCTTAAAAGGAAAGAACATCGGAACTCTGATTCACTGAATCAGTTGCAACACATAGGAGGTTCAGATGTCCGCTCAGGAAATTATTTCGGACATGGAAGAAAAAATGGAGAAGGCTGTAGAGTCCCTCATTTCTAATTTGCAGGGAATTCGCACAGGCCGGGCCCATCCCATGATTATTGAAAGAGTCAGGGTTGATGTTTATGGTGCTTCTCAGCCCATCAAGGCCGTGGCAACCATAACAGTGCCTGAACCAAGAATTTTGCAGATACAGCCCTGGGATAAAAAAATGATTGCTCCCATAGAAAAGGCTATCATGCTTTCTGATGTTGGAATCAATCCCGTGAATGACGGAATTAATATTCGTCTGGTTATGCCGGAGCTGAATGAGGCAAGACGCAAGGATCTTTGCAAATTGGCCAAGGGCAAGGCTGAAGATGCCCGTGTTGCAGTAAGAAATTGTCGCCGAGATGCTAACAATGCAATTAAGAAGCTGGAAAAGGACAAGGAAATTAACGAGGATGAAAGCAAGTCCAAGCAAAAATTGATCCAGGATAAAACCGATGCAGTGATTGCTAAACTAGATCATATCGCAGAGAACAAAGAAAAAGAAATCATGCAGGTTTGAGCCCTGGGGGTAGTATTTTTGGCACAGCAGATTAAAGAACAGATTCTTAAGGATCTAATCCTTTTGCCTGAAGATACAGAAGTTTTTCATGCAATCGACTGGGAGAGCTGCCCACAGCACATAGCTTTTATCATGGATGGGAATGGGCGCTGGGCTAAGGCCCAGGGCAAGCCTAGAACTTACGGACATAGTGCCGGGGTTCGTACTGTTCATGAAATGGTGGAAGTATGTGGGAAGCTCCCGGTCAGGCATGTGACTTTTTATGCATTTTCAACTGAGAACTGGAAACGCTCCGAGACGGAGGTCAGGGCTCTGATGGGCCTTTTTTCCAGTTCCCTGCGCAAGTACCTTGATGAGTTAGAGACTCAGGGAGTCAGAATTGACTGGATTGGTGATATCTCGGCTATGGGTGGGCAGATTGAGAAGGAATTCACCGAGGCTAAAGAAAGGACTAAGCACAACTCCCGAATTCACATGAGTCTGGCTTTGAACTATTCGGGCAGGGCTGATTTGGTCTCAGCTGTACGGGCCCTGGGTGTAAAACTTAGAAATGGTGAAATTTCTCCTTTGGAGATCACCGAAGAATCCATACAAAACCATTTGTCTACCCGATTTCTTCCTGAGCCGGAATTACTGATTCGCACCAGTGGAGAAATGCGCCTCTCCAATTTTATGCTCTGGGAGTGCGCCTACTCCGAACTGTACTTTTCTTCCGTACACTGGCCAGATTTTAAGAAGGTTCATTTATTTGAGGCTATCCTGGCTTACCAGAAGCGGCAGAGGCGTTTTGGTGGGGAATGATTACCAGAGCGATCAGTGGCCTGATTCTGGTTACAGTGATGTTATGCATCCTGTTGGGTTACCCAAGGATGTTTTCTCTGTTTTGGGGCTTTGTTATGGTCATTGCCTATCTTGAGGGTCTGAAATTCAGCAGATACAGTAAGGGTCTTAGGAGAATTTATCTGGCATCGGCCTTGATGTGGATGCTGTCTTTATCGGCTGCGAGTTCTATGGATTCTCTGACTCATTTTGTGGTGCTGCCACTTTTGAGTCTGTTTGTCTTTTTGATGGCCAGTATTTTTTTGTATGAGGGTGAGCATGACTTTTATTTCTTTTATGATTTTTGTGGCTTGTTTTCCACATTCATCTATGTATCCATGTTCTATACCCCGATTTTTTACCTGGCCAGCCGTCCTGATTCCGTAGAAATACTTCTGTTTCTGTTTGGTTTAATGTGGATTCAGGATACTCTGGCCTATTTTTTTGGTAAGGCTTTTGGGAAACGGAAACTGGCAGTTTCCCTGAGTCCCAAAAAGACCTGGGAGGGTTCTGTGCTGGGCCTTTTAGGGGCTTATTTTTGCCTGTGGCCATTACAAATGTCCTTTGAGATCCAGGTGCAGAATTATTTACTGGTTTTTGTGATTCTGGTCGGTATTGCCGGACAGGTGGGAGATTTGCTCGAGTCATTTTACAAAAGAAATTTTGGGGTAAAGGATTCTGGTTCCATACTGCCAGGTCATGGCGGGGTCCTGGATCGATTTGATTCCGTGACAGCAGGTTCCATAGTGTATCTGGCTTTGAATGCTTTTTTGAACGCTTTATAGATGGATGGTACATGAGACTGGAACACATTTTACTCTTGCTTCTTGCCTTGCAGATTGTGGGATTGGTACCCCTGATTTTGCGCTACTTCTGGTCCATTGGTTCCGGTATTCGTCTTGATACTGTCTGGCTTTTTCTGGGAAGGGCCAGAAAAACAATCCTGATGCCGGGAGGAATCGTTTTGTCTGTTGGCTGGTTCCCCCTAGGCAATGGCATAGAACCGATGCTGCCGGATGAAGATTCCGTGATGAATGAAAACCCCATGACTTACAGGCAGAAGTTTTGGAGATACCTAATGTTTTATCTCCTGATTTTCCCAGGCTTTTTATTGGTTTCTGCAGGTATGCTAAGTATCAGTTTTTTCTGGCAGGGTGAACATGCCCGCACCATTCAGGTAACCAATCTTGTGGAAGAGGATGTGCTGGCCAAATCTCTTGGGATTAGCAGGGGAGATATTTTATTGTCTGTAAACGGTGTGGCAGTCAAGAGTTTTGATGGGGCCTTGCAGTCTCTTAAGGACTGGGATGGGCATACGGTCAAAAGTCTTTTGTGGGAAAAAAAGACACAGTGGATTGAGTTGGACGGTGCAGCAGCCTTTCGGGAATACCTTTTGAGCAAATATCGTGAAGGGCAGTATATCCGTATTAGTGGACAGGGTAGGGATGATGCCTTGTTCTATGCCGTTCCAGAGGCCATAAAACACCTTCAGTCCATGAACCCAAAGGGCCTGAGTTATTTTGTGTCAACTGATGCGGAACAATACACGGTACACTGGGAAAAGGGTAGTGCGGAATCTTTAGGAATTGGGGTAAAACCCTATACACTGCCAGGTAAGGCCAGAAACTACACAGCTTTTGAGAGTCTCAGTATTGGTTTTGGTTATACTTACAACCTGACAGCTCTTCTGTTAATCAGTCTTTGGGAGTCCTTGACGAATTTTGGAGAAAGTGGGGGGTTGAATTCCATTCATCAGCTCATCTTCGATTTAAGCCAGTTTGTCAGTGAGGTCTCGAGCATGGAATTGCTCTCCCAGTTAAGAACTCTGTCAATTTTATGTATTTTCTTTGCCATTTTGAATGTTCTTCCTTTACCCGGACTTGCCATGTGGTCGATAATTAAACTCGTAGCAGGGTTTTTCAAAATAAAAAGTGGGCCGGAATAAGCATGGAACATATATTGATCAGTTTGTATGGAGTGATAAAAACCATTTTACTATTTTCTCTGGTAATCGGTTTTGTCGCTTTTATACATGAATTAGGACATTTTCTGGCAGCTAAACTCTGTGATGTCAGGGTAGATGCATTTGCTATTGGCATGGGTAAAAAACTCATTGCAGTTCAAAGGGGCGAAACAGAGTATTCTTTGAGGCTTTTGCCAGTTGGTGGTTATGTACTTCTGGCACAGGAAGATGGGGAAGATGGCTCAGAGGATGCGGGGGAGAGAAGTTTTGCTAAAAAGTCCTTGATGCAGAAGATTTTTATTCTTCTGGCCGGACCCTTTATGAATGTAGTGGGTACGGTTGCCATACTGTTATTTGTATTGGGGGGATTGGGACAGCCAGCGACCACAATGCAGGTTTCCATGGTTTCGGAAAACTCACCAGCACAGGCAGCAGGACTTTTGGCAGGAGATGTTTTTTTAGCCGTAGGCGAACAGGAAATCCGACGGTTTCAGGATGGAAGAACAGCAATTGCTGGTTACGCCAATAAAGAAGCGGATATCAAAATTCGACGGGGCAGTTCCTTTGAATCTGTACCACAGGAGAATGTTTCCCTCATCTGGTTTCAGGAAAATTTTGTGGATGGTCATATTTTGGAGGTTTCTTTAGTTGATAGGGAAAACAGAACCTATCTGGATCGGAAAGAACAGATTCTTGGGCTTTTGAAGTCAGAGGATCTGTCAAGGCTTAGGCTGCGTTACAGTAAAACCAGTGAGGTAATTGATTTTGTAGTCAAACCAAGTGCTTCCGGTACAATTGGCATTGGTATTCGTCCCTATCTTCTGGATGGTTCCATAGTCGTTTTACCACTGGCACTTGCATTTAAGGAGTCTTTGGCTACTACCTGGGATATGAGCATTCAACTTCTGGAACAACTGGGGAGCATGATTTTGAATCTGATCCAGAAGTTTCAGGCTCCCAAAGATCTAGGTGGGCCTGTTGCCATAGCCAGTGCGGTATCTGAATATGCTGAGGACGGAATTCGATCTTTTCTGATGCTTGCTGCACAGATATGTCTTTGTATCGGCGTATTTAATCTTGTGCCCATTCCTGGATTGGATGGAGGCAGGATTTTGGTACTGGTCATCAAGGATTTTGTGAACGGCTTTGGAAGAATTGTTTTGAGACGGGCCGGAGATACTTTTCATGATGCCTTTGAGGGCTGGATCAATATTTTTGGAGTGTTTTGTGTTTTTACTCTGGTTATTCTGGTCACGATCAAGGATATCGGAGATTTGATCCGGTGAAGCTCTTCCCGATTTTAATCACGGGAATTTTCTGTTTATTGTCCCAGGTTTGTGCGGCAGTTCCCGAAATCACGGTGGGAGTTTTTGAGAGGCAGGAAAAGATTCAGATTAGTGCTGAAAACGGTTTTGCCATTTACGACATATCTTCCAAAAAAGTGGAGGTGTTCAAACGATGGAATAAATCCGTTCTTGATGTGTCTGTAACCGAACGGGGATTTGGATTTTTGACTCATAGAAATTTGCGGCACATAGAGATAGTTCCCTTTCGCAAACATCCCATCCATGTTAACAAAATGGTATTTCGGGGAATTCTAAGGATTCGCGAAGACCGCTTCGGAAAAATGACCGTGATTAATGTCCTTGATGTGGAGTCCTATCTTTATGGGGTTATCAAATCGGAGATGTTACTGAATTCGCCAATAGAGGCACTCAAGGCTCAGGCCGTGGTTGCAAGAACCTATGCCATCCGCAACCAGGATAAGTTCTTGAAGGAATTGGGGTTTGGGCTGACTCGGGATGTTCGTTCTCAGGTCTACAACGGTGTTCTGGATGAACACGATCTGGCAATTCAGGTAGTCGATGCTACCAGAGGTAGAATTCTGACTCATGAGGGACAGCCAATTTCAGCCTATTACCATTCAGCCTGCGGTGGGGCAACCCAGGATTCCGGTACCTGGGGCAACCGCATAGCCTATTTAAAAGCCACGGACTGTAAGTATTGTGAAAATTACAAGGATTTACACTGGGAGTATGAGCTTTCTCTTAGGGATTTGACCAATAAACTCAGGGAAAAGGGTCATGTTTTATCCAATATCTCGGATGTAAAATTGAGTAAGGATGCATTTGGTCGTGTGATCCGCGTGGAATTAGTTCATGCTGATGGTACAATGAATATGAACGCAAACCACTTGCGGACCCTTTTGGGACCCAATGTTTTGCGCTCCACCATGTTTAATGACATTAGCAGGCGAACAGGGGATACAGATCCGGCTGAGAAAGCAATTGATCAGATTTTGAACAGTTTTATGAGCAGAATGAATGGGGATCGAAGTATCCGGTGGCATGGCAAGGGTTTTGGTCATGGAGTGGGTTTATGTCAGTGGGGAGCAAAGGGGCTTGCAAATAAGGGATACAATTTTGAAAAAATCCTCAAATATTATTATTCTGATGTGAGTGTTACGCGACTATATGATTAGGTATAATTAGATCAGGTGCAAATATGTTTGGTTTTCGATTTGGTCCTCCAAAATTTTCTTTGGGTGTAGACATCGGTTCGTCTGCACTTAAGTATGTTATGCTCAAAAAGGGCAAAACGGGGCCTGAGGTAGTTGCTGCTGGCATCGAGTCCTATCCCGAAGGTGTTTTTGTCGATGGGATCATGCAGGACCCCAATGCCATTTCCCAGATGATTAAAAATATCAAAAAAGAGCAGAATCTGAAGTTTGAGCAGGTTTTTACATCCATTGCCTCCCAGAATACAATTTTAAGATTTTTACCACTTCCTGAAATGGAAGACGAGGAATTGAAGCATGCGATAGAGGGTGAAGCCGAGCAGTATGTACCCTACCCCCTGGAAACGGTGAATCTCAATTTTGCCAGATTAGCCAAGGTGGAGCAGGACGGGACCACCAGGTTGTTATGTCTTCTGGCAGTAGCCCAAAAAGAGCAGGTAGAATCGATTGTTGGGATCTTTCGTTCGGTTGGGGTGAAGCAGCTGGATGCCTTGGACATTGATTCTCTAGCCATCATCAATTCCTTGGAAAAATTCATGAAACGCAAGTCTGGTCCAGATGATGTGGTGGCCGAGGAAGGCGATGAGCCTATGGGTACCATGTCAGGAGTCGGTTCGAGTCCAGATATAGGTGATGATGAGGTTGTGGCCATTGTATGTATAGGGGCTCGCTCCACGATCATCAATGTTTTGAAGGGCCATGTGCTTCGTTTTTCAAGAAATGTCCAGATTTCTGGGAACAATATTACTGAAGTGATTCGCAGTGTGTATAAATTCACCTTCTCGGAGGCAGAAACCACAAAAATTGAGAAGTCTGTGGCTTCGGTTCAAGGTGAGGTGGATCAGGAGTTTTTAGATGTGGTTCACACGACCATTGAGGAAATTGCCGGAGAAATTCGCCGTTCCTTTGACTACTTCAAGGCTCAGCACCGTGAACCATTGATCCATCGTGTAATTCTTACGGGCGGGACGGCAAAGATTAAGGATATAGATAAACTGCTTTCCAGCGAGCTGTCAGTAGAGGTGGTGCTTGGTGATCCATCCGTGGGAATTCTGAGAGCGTTACCGAATGAGGATTCTTTTATTGAAAATCTTCAGCAGTACAGTGTTGCCATCGGTCTTGCGTTAAGGGGGGTGGAAGCTAATGATTAAAATTAACCTTCTCAAGGAGAAGAAGAAAAAACAGATGACCCTGCCCATTGGGGGGATCGTGGTGGGCATGTGGGTTTTTGCCTGTATAGGCGGGGTATATGTCTACGCTCAGGACTGTGATAAAAGGGTAGAAGATCAGGCTCAGACCCTTGTACCACTAAGAGGCGAGGTCGAGAGGCTAGAGCAGTTTTTCCGAAGGAAAAAAAGCCTGGAGCAGGACTTGCACAATCACAAAATTACCCTGACGGATTATCAGGGCATTCTTTCCAAAAAAACCGGTTCCTGGACCAAGGTTTTTTACCGTTTTGAGGAGTTTGTTGCTAGAGCCAAGACAGTCTGGATCACCCAGGTTCGTATAGATTCGGAAGGTGGAGTGAGCTTGAGCGGATTGTCCATGGAAGCTGAGAAGGACGGTGACAGCAAAAAACGCAAGGTCACGACCCAGGGTGTGACGGATTTTATCAAAATTTTGCAGCAGGCCACAGATGTCGTCAATCAGGTAGTCATCTCGGAATTACAGCATGAGACGCTGGACAAACAGCCGGTGGCCAAGTTTGTCATGCAGTTCATGATGAACAAGGATTGAAATGATTGCCCGCATATTAGGATATTTGGTGTTGATGGTGGTAATCACGGCTATTGCCGGGGTTGTAGGCTGGATGAATTTTCACACACCCATGGTTGAAGCTCTTGAGAGAATTGAAACGGAGCGCAAGGAGCTTCAAAGTAAAAAGGAAAGAGGCCAGAAAGTAAGACAGGAGATCAATGGTCTTGAGGAAGAAATCAAAAAAACCAAACGCGAAATTGTTACGCTTCTGAAAGAAAAGACCAAGGATCGGGATGTAAACAAGTTTTTAAATGACTTGGAGGTACATTCCCAGGATTCAGGCATAGGGCTTAAGCAGATTCGTATCCATCCCAAGACTCAGAAGCAGAGATACACAGAAATTTTGATGGAGTTTAATGTGGAAGGTGCCTATGTTCAGGTCTATGATTTTCTTACCCGTATCGAAAGAGACGGATTTCTGAATTTTTCCAACTCCCAGATTACTATTTCTGGTGGCGGGGCAGATCGTGGAACAAAGGTTAAAGACTTAAAGAATCAGATGACTAAAAGAAGTGATCTGAAAGATGTAAATGGAAAAGCTATTGAGTTAAAGGTTTTAGATGCTGAAACCGATTTTCCCCGCTTAAGGATTCAGCTCGATGGTCGCCTGATCATCATTGATCGTTCCCATATCACTCGTTACGAGGAGGGTTAAAATGTTAAAGACCTTAGGTGTTTCTCTGGTTCTTCTGGTTGGTTTTTCTGGTGTAGCTGACGCTTCCGATGAGATTCGCAAGCCTTTTTTTGATATCTTCAGAAAGCTGATTGAGCCTCCCAAACCACCACCTGCCCCTGTAGCCACTGTAGTGGCCACAGCCAAACCAGCTGCTCCCGTGATTCCACCATTACAGATTCAGATCAACGGGATTACTGGAGATGAGGGTAATCGTGTGGCTATTGTGACTTTCAAGGGCCAGCAGATGCTTTTGTTAAATGGTGATGACAAAGGTGAATTTAATGTAATTTCTATTGATAGCGATAAGATCGTTGTTTTGCATAAGGCAGCACAAAGAAGACAGGAAGTTGCATTCTGATAAAAATTTGTAAGGTGGTCGCCTGATATTGTCGAATTCTGGTAAGAGACATATTAAGGAGCCACCTTATGTTAAAGAAAAACCTGAAAAGAATTGGTACCGGCCTGTTTATGGCCTGGTGCCTCAGCACAAATGGACTATGGGCAAATGACCCGACCGGGGATGATGGGAACACCATCAATGTCAAGTATGAAAATGCCCCGCTAGAACTTGTAATTCAGTCCATTATGGCTGTAACCAAGCTGAATGTTGTGGTGGACTCCAAGGTTACGGGCCGAACTACCTTAAACTTGAAAAATGTTCCCTGGAGACAGGGCCTGGATCTCATTTTAAGAACCAATGAACTGGGAATGAGGCAGGTTGGTAATACATTAGTCATTGCTCCCAATGCTGTGATTGCCAAAAACTTTGATCAGGGTATAACCAATACCTATCCCCTTCGTTATGCCAAGGCAGAGGATGTCCAGGGCATTATCACAGCTTTGTTAGGTAAACAGACAGCGGGTGAAATCAGTGTACAGGTCGAAAAAAGATTAAATGCTCTCCTGGTTTCGGCTCCCCAGGATATGTTTAAACGAATTGAGGAACTTCTGGCGCGGGTGGACCGACCAGTACCTCAGGTTATGATTGATATCAAGGTTGTTGAAGTCAGTTCTGACTTCACCAATAATCTTGGCTTTGACTGGAGCTGGGGCACAGGAGGGGTTGCTGGTGGTTTAGGTACTCCAGGACAGGGTAGTGTACTTCAATATACAGAGTATGCCAGAAATCTTGATAATGCCGATCAGTATTCTGATCCAGCTCGAGGTATGAACCTGTTCAACTTCGGTGATTTCTTCCGCTCCAACTTTTTCTTTAATGCCGTGTTCACAGCCATTACACAGACTTCTGAATCCCGAATCCTTTCATCTCCACGACTAGTGGCTATGAATGGTGTTCAGGCCAATCTGAACATCAGCCGGGAATTAACTTTTGCTGGTGGAGTGGATCAGCAGCCACAGAGTAAGGATGCT
Source organism: Candidatus Cloacimonadota bacterium (assembly GCA_019454875.1). Taxonomy (GTDB): domain Bacteria; phylum Muiribacteriota; class UBA6191; order UBA6191; family UBA6191; genus UBA6191. The sequence goes on from JACFNL010000031.1 coordinate 20,706, forward strand.
GGTACCATTATCTCTCTCACCCCAAGGATCAATGATGATGGATTTATTGTAATGGATATTGATCTGGAAAAATCTACAGCCCAGCTAGGCACAAACGGCTTGCCAACTGTGGATAAAACTAAAATCAAATCTACCTTGCAGGTACAGGATGGAGAAGAGATTTTAGTTGGTGGGCTTGTTGAGGAAAGTGAAACCAGATCCACTCAGAAAATTCCATTTTTATCCAAGCTGCCTTTTATTAAACATTTGTTTAACAAGGAAACCTATTCACCGACATCCAAGGAAATTGTGGTTCTGATTACTCCAAAAATTGTGAAGCAGAATATTCCAACTTCTGATTTTGGTGAGCTTGTGGCCGGGGGAACCAAGGTACCACCCACTCAGAGTTTTAACCCTGCTCCCAAGCCAGCACAACCAAAACCCAATGATTTGAATCTTGGCAATGACTGGGCCGATGATTTTGGAGATGAGTTTGGCGGTCTGTAAGTCTTAAGATTGCCTCTGATGAGCCGTGCAGGTACAATAACAGCATGTTGTCCCGGCGCGGCTCTACTCTTTTTATAGTATTTGGAATTATTTCCGTTCTGTTTATCATGGGCGTGTCCATGGTGTACATGACCTCATCCCAGATTACCACTGTGAGACGCACCGAGGCTCGTTTAAAAGCCCGTTTGATTGCTGAAAGTGCCCTGGAAAAGGCGGTTGCCCGAATTGAGGCCGAATTTTTAAACGAACTGGTGCATGTGGAAAAGGACAGAAATGGTGAGGATGTCTTTGAGATAAACAATGCGCTGCTTGATTTGATCGATATCAGCCGGGTGGCAGACTATGCCAGGGTTATGCGATTTCAGAAGAACGAGCTGATGCCCGGTTCAGAGGCCGTAGTTCTGATCGAGGCCCGGGATGTATTTTCCAATGAATTTTCAACCTATATTGATTATCAGGAAAAAATTCCCGAGAGTTTAAAAGTGTTTCAGAAACCCAGAAATGTAACCACCCCCGTTGATCTGGAAACCTTAGGTGGAACCAGGGCTCGGGTAAAATTCACAGCCTGGGGCCGGTTTGATGGGAATATGTACTGTATTGATACAGTCAAGACCTTAAGGGTCACAGACATCACTCCCCCGGCACCGGATCACACCCTTTTTATTCATTCGGATAAGGCTGAGACATTAAAAGAGGGAAGTTTTGTATTGTCCAATCTGGATTTGCCCTTGGTGATCGAAGGCCTGATCCGCAAGTTATCAAGACAGGTTGAAGAGGTTCTTGGAGTGGAAATCCGGGAAGACAAAAAAAAGACCAGGGATCTGATAGAGTCCTTGAACCAGGCATTAAATGCCGGATTTCAGACCGAATCCATTGAACAGTCCATTCAGCTTATCGATCAGTTAAGTAAACAGATCTCTGATGATAATATTTCGGAGACCGTAGACAATATTATTCTGTCCTTAAATCCGCGAAATTGGGGCCGAGTCAGAACCAATGGAAGGCTTGAGGTGTATCTGCCTTTTTTTGCTGCGGACGATATTATCAACTATTTTGCTGAATCCGGGGGCTGGAGAGATTTGCCCGAGGTAGGCTATCTTTTTCATGACAATCGCCTGCATGATCCATATATGTCGGTTTATACCCATTATGAGGGTCTTATCTACAAACGCTATCGCAAAATTTATCCGGCCCAGTATGGCATACTTGAACCTGAAGAGGTCCCACCTGAACAGTATACAATCAATACAAGGCTTGAGTATCCCAAACGCTTTCCTCAGTATCTTGAAGTGGCTAACCTCGAAAGGCTTAAAGGTCATGGGATTGAGGTGGCATCCCAGGTATTTGAAGAAAAGTTTGTTATGCGAGGCACTGAGGAACAGCCCATCCGTCTGGATGGAATCTGGTATTTTCGCAATGGGCTTGTGATAGCTGGTCATTATTCTGGAAGGGGTATGATCGTTTCGGAAAAACCGGTGCTTATCGAAAATGATTTAGTCAAGGTAAACCAGAAGGACTCTTTAAGTATTGTCTCACTTTATGAAGAGGTGGGACTTTCCAAGGACGGTGAAATCAGGCTTGAATCAGCGGTGTATGCTCATCATGGACTGTCGCGCCGGGGTACAGACAAGGTTTTTATCCGGGGGAATCTGGCTGTGGAAGATTTGAACCGGACCCGAATGCCTCGTGATGTCACCATTCGGTTTGATTACAATATTAAAAACCACATGGTAGATAACCTGCATGGCTCCATCAGTGATGATTATGTCTATTATCGTGATATGAGCCGGGAAATGCGTGATGTCTTTGAAAGAGGATTTCAGGCAGTGGCCGAACTATGAATCCAGATCCTGAAAAACACATGGGTCTAATAGACCACCTCGAAGAATTGCGCCATGTCATAATCAGAGTTCTTTTGGGAGTTCTGGTATGTAGCGTGTGCAGCCTGTATTTTTCGGAGTCTATTTTGCAGCTTTTGATGAAACAGGCCGGAGATATTCGCGGGCAGTTTGTCATATTGAGCCCTACCGAAGGGTTTATGGTACAGATTAAACTCTCCATTCTATCGGGGATCGTTTTGTCTGTTCCCTGGACTCTTTATGCAATATGGTCCTTTCTGGCCCCCGGTCTTTTGGAGCATGAAAGACGGTATTTTGCGCAATGTATCCCGATTCTGGTTCTTCTGTTTCTTACCGGTGTACTTTTAGCATGGTATATGGCCTTGCCAATGGGAATCCGGTTTCTTCTAGGTTTTCAAATAGCTGATGTGACTCCTCAGTTATCCATTGAAAAATATGTATCGTTTTGTTCCAGCATGTTTTTGATTTTTGGCGGAGCCTTTGAGTTACCAGTGTTTATTGTTGTATTGAACAAGGTAGGAATTCTAAGTCTTGAGAGACTTTATACCCTGCGCAGATATAATGTGGTCTTTATGTTTATCCTGGCCGCTATCCTTACCCCCCCTGATGTTGTGACACAGACCATGCTGGCAATTCCATTGATTCTATTGTTTGAATTGACTGTGTACTGGATAGCCTTCACTCACAGGAGGGATAGTGATAAAGATACTTAAACTGGTAAAGCTGCAACATGCTCTTTTTGCCTTGCCCTTGACTGTGGCTTCCTCGGTTCTGGCTAGTCAGGGCCTGCCACATCCTGTACAGTGTTTCTGGGTTCTGGTAGCATTTTTGATGGCCCGTTCCCTTGGAATGGCAATGAACAGGCTACTTGATCGTGGGATTGATGCGAAAAACCCCAGGACAAGCCACCGTTTGATGGCAAAGGGAGATCTGGGGGTTAAGGCCTTGTTACCTTGGCTTTTTGGATTTTTGTTTCTGTTTGTACTGGCCTGTACCAGACTTCATCCTCTGGCTTTAAAACTGTTTCCTGTCTGCCTGGTTCTTTTGCTGGTTTATCCAATGGCCAAACGCTTTACCGTACTGGCCCATGTGATTTTAGGCTGTGTTCTGGCCCTTGGTCCCATAGGTGCCTGGGTTGGTCTGGCTGGCTGGCCTTCCGAGGGAATATTGTGGTTTGGATTAGGTGTGGTGTTCTGGGTTACTGGTTTTGATATCCTTTATGCCTTGCAGGATGAAGAATTTGATAGACAGGAAGGGTTGTTCTCCATCCCTGCACGGTTTGGGGGCAATACAGCCAAAAAAATTGCTGCTGTTTCCCATTTACTGGTTCCTCTGATCTGGACTGTTGCCTTTAATAAACTGGGACTCTCGAATTGGACTGTATTTGGCAACATCAGCATCTTTGTTTTACTGTTGCTTGAGCATATTCTGATTCAAAGGGGACTGGAAAAAAACATTTCTCTGGCCTTCTTTAAACTGAATATTTCGATAAGTCTTCTGGTAATGCTGATTGTACTTGTGGATGTGTTTTTGTGAAAAAGATTATTGTTGGTGTCACTGGTGCATCAGGAGCCTGTTATGCCAAAAGGCTGGTGGAAGTCTTGAGCACTCAGGTTGAGATGCATCTAGTCCATTCCCGTACGGCTCCCTTGGTATTTCATGAGGAACTGGGAGTAAACCTTTCGGGCTGGCTCAAGGAACATAAGGTAAAGGTACATGGAATTTCTGATTTTTTATCCCCCCTGGCCTCAGGCTCAAACCAGTTTGATGCCTATGTCCTGATTCCATGTTCCATGAAAACCCTGTCGCAGGTTGCTCATGGGGTTGGAGAGACACTTTTGACTCGCATTGCTGATATTGCACTCAAGGAAAGGCGCAAGATGATAATGGTGGCTAGGGAGGCCCCATACAGTACGGTCCATCTGGAAAACATGTTGAGGATTTCCCAGATGGGGGGTATCATATTTCCCGCATCACCGGGGTTTTACCACCGTCCTCAGACTGTGGAAGACCTGGTGGATTTTGTGGTCAGTCGGGTCATACAGCTTCTGGGTTTACCCCAGGAACTTATCAAACCCTGGATGTCTGAAAATTAAAATATAAGAGTAGAATGAATCAAGAGGAGAAAATCATGGGACAAGGTGTAATTACCCTAACTGACGGAGATTTTGATCAGGCTTTGAAGGAAGAAACCCCGATTCTGGTGGACTTCTGGGCCGAATGGTGTCCTCCCTGCAAGGCTTTGGCACCTGTTCTGGATGAGTTGGCTTCCGAATATGGGACAACAGTCAGAATCGCTAAGGTAAATGTGGATGATAATCCTGCGCTTGCTACCAAATTCAGAATTCGCTCTATTCCCAACCTGCTTCTGTTCCGTAAGGGTGAGCAGATTGGAAATATAGTTGGAGCTTTGTCCAAAGGGGACTTAAAGGCTAAAATTGACAACTATCTTGGGTAGGTTGTGATTAACAGAATCAAAATTAGAAAGGCCTCTGGAGTGATTCGGGCCTTTCTTTTTTTTGTGTTTTTTATTCCCCTCTGGTCCGTAGATCGGGCAGTTACTCTGGAAGGAATTCATAAGGTTCGCAGCAGTCGTTATCGCTCTGTGATTGAACTGGTACGATTTGAGTTAAAACACAATCGTCGCGAGTCCGCACTTACCAAGTTAAATTATCATCTGGACAACAATCCTAATGATTCCGAGGCACTGGAGATGCTTGGGGATATTCAACTTGAAGATGGGCAGAGGCATTTGGCTATCGCCACCTTTGAGAGGGCTTCGGCTTTAGGTTCCCGTAGTGCTTTACTCAAGTTAAAACAGCTTCTGGCACTGGTGGAAAATGATAAGTCACTCATCCTGAAGGAGAGCGGATTTACTAATCTGTTTTTAGACCCGGACTCCTTTTCTATCAAACCAGTTTCAACCAAACCGGCTCAGGTTGTGGATAATCAGCTGACTAAGGGCGGGATGCGGGAGTTATCATTGTTACGAGCTCTGGACAGTCTGGTTTCTGCCTACACACAAAACATCGGCCCTATGAAGGAGTTTTCATTTCAGGCCTTAAAAAGCTCCAGGATATTGACTCGGGATATAGATATTTCTTCATTGGGTGAGATTCACCTGGAGGGCGGCAAGGTAAAAAGTTCAATTTACGGAACTTATGCCGATCAAAAATCCTTACAGGATACTTTACAAAAGGCTTACAAAATCTATCAGGAAGGCAATTGCCCTGAGGCATTAAAGCTACTTGAGTCAGTAAAGGAACCTTCTGTTTCTGAATTGAGATTTGCCCTGGAGCTTAACCGGCAGTGTGGTAGCGGAGGCGAACTTAAGCTTAGGCAAACACTTTTAAAACTTGATGAGAATGATTTGGAAAATCTTCTGTGGATGGCCAATCAGGCCTATGAAGCTGGGGATCATAAACAGGCTAAAAGCTTGTATACCAGACTGATTGGTTCGCCGTACTCCACGGAAGCAGAAAAACAGATTAAAATTATTGATGCTGGTGGCAGTCATCAATTGCGCGAACTTTTAAGAAAGCAGAGAGAAAACAAGTGAACGAGTCCGATCGTCGTCCTTTTGGTCTGGTTTTTTTTGCCAAAAATCAACGGTGTGCCCAGCTGTGTAATGAGGTAGCCCGCTGGATGCAAAATGAGAGAATTCCGTTTTTTGTAGACGAGTCCTCAGTCCTTGATCTGGTAGAGGTGGATTATCTCCCCACTCACAGTCTGGCATCACAATCTCAGTACATCATTGTGATAGGTGGGGATGGTTCCATCCTTAGGGCCTCCCGTTACTGTGCCCGGTATGGTTCCATTCTGGTTGGATTACATGGAGGCACCAAGGGTTTTTTGACCCAGCTAGATGATAAAAACTGGAAGCAGGGGTTTTATCGGCTGCTGGAAGGCAATTTCCGTTTGCAAAAAAGGCTTATGTTATCGGCTCAGGTTTTGCGAGGAAATAGTGTGCTTAAAAAGTTTATTGCCTTAAATGAGGCAGTAATCAAAGTGAGCTCCATTTCCAGAATTATGAATTTCAGGCTTGAGGTGAATGGCTCCCTGGTGGATGAATATCCCGGCGATGGGATCCTTATAAGCACGCCCACCGGCTCGACAGGATATTCTCTTTCAGCGGGGGGCCCCCTGATTCAACCCGAACATGATCTTTTGTTGATGTCACCAATCTGCACCCATCGCTTCAAGGCCAGACCATGTATTTTCCGATCCGCTGATGTATTGATGGTGGAAGTTTTGCCCCATAGTCCCTGGGTTGCATCTGAGGTGGCTTTAACTCTGGATGGTCAGGAAGGATACCATCTCGAGGCTGGTGATCGGGTCAGGGTGGTTTCCTCCAGATACAAAGTAAAAATGGCCGTATTATTCGAGCAGGATTTTTTTGGCACCCTGCGCAGTAAGATCGATTAACCACAAAACAAAAGTGTGGTACAATTCCGCCATGATTAAAAGCATTTTAGTCGGACTGGAGTCCGCAGAGAACAACCCAATTGTGACCAAGTATGCCATGGAGCTCGGAAAATTTTTTAATGCCGGGGTTACGGGAATGCATGTGCTTGACATCCGCAAGCTCTACAGCCCCTTTGTGGAAGATGTTTTTTATTCCATGGGCATGGCATCAGTGCCAAACTTTCAGGACATTGTGCGTAAGCGGCTCATGGAGATCAGGGAGATCCTGCGTGACAGCTTTGAGCATGAGCTTAAGGATCATGGGGTAAGGGGTGAGTTTCGTTCCAGCGAAGGAATTGTTTCTGAAATCCTTACAGCTGAATCCCATAGCCATGACTTATTGGTCATTGGCACAAAAGGGGAAAGGTTTCGCGTAGCTGAAATTCTTCTTGGTTCCACTTTTGAAGAAGTGGTCCGTCGGGTCAACCGTCCGATTATTGTAGTGCCTGCGGCCTGTCAGAAGTTTTATGTGAAAAAGATTCTTCTGGCCTATGATGGCAGTGACAAGGCTTCCAATGCCTTGCAGTTTGTAGTGAATGCTATTGAGGGCCGTGGAATTGCCCTGGAATATCTTGTAGTGCAGGACAGCCTGATTGAAGATGCCCAGGCTGCTTTTGCTGAAGGGAAACGCTACCTTGAGAACCGCAGTGTTCCCTATCAGGCAACTTTGTTGCAGGGTGAGGCCGTTGAATTGATTTTACAGCATGCCAAACTTCATCACTGTGACATGATTGTAATGGGTTCCTACGACAGAAGTTTTCTGAAAAATCTGTTATTGGGTTCAACCACAGAAGAACTTTTATCCAAGGTCAATCTCCCCACCTTATTGATGCGCTAGTTGTGGAACTATCTCAGTTTGAGGGGCTGACCCTCGGGATTGAATCATCCTGTGATGACACATCTCTTTGTGTCCTTAGGGGAAGCAGTGAGATATTGTGTCTCAAGCGGGTTTCTCAGGCTAACCTGCATGCCGAGTTTGGCGGGGTTGTTCCAGAAATTGCGGCCCGTGGTCATCTTGAGGCAATTTTTCCCTTGTTGCGGGAGGTTCTTTTGGAGTCTTCTGTACAATTGTCTGATATCGATCTGTTTGCAGCAACGGCAGGACCTGGTCTTATTGGTTCCTTGCTGGTTGGCTTTCATATGGGTAAAACCCTGGCTTTGATGAGTCAAAAGCCCTTTGTGGCTGTTCATCATCTGGAGGCCCATTTCTGTGCCAATTTTTTGGAGCAGGAGGTTTTGTTTCCAGCGGTTGGGCTTTTGGTCTCTGGAGGTCATTCCAGTCTCTATTTTTTAAGGGAGCAAGGGATCTATGAGCTTATGGGAGAAAGTCGTGATGATGCGGTTGGTGAGGTTTATGACAAGGTAGGCAGAGAGCTTGGTCTTGGTGTTAATGCTGGTCCCCTTGTGGACAAAATAGCTTCATCCATTAAGGATAAATGCGCACTTGAATTTACTCCGCCCATGCTTCACAGCAAGGATTTTGATTTTAGTTTCAGTGGCTTGAAGACAGCGGCTTTAAAAGCATGTCGTGATGGGTACAATAAAGAAGATATTTGTTGTGCCTTACAAAACGCAGTGGTAGAGGTTCTATTAAAAAAGACTATTGCAGCCCAAAAAGAAACTAGAGCCAAATCGATTGTGCTTGCTGGTGGAGTTGCGGCAAATTCAGGCTTGAGAAATGCTTTTTCTAAGGCCTCACAACAGGGCCGGTTTGTATTGAGCGTTCCTTCCTTGAGGCTGTGTACTGACAACGGTGCCATGGTTGCCCGGGCAGGTCTGGAACGCTATTTAAGATACGGTGCAGATTCCTTGCACACCCAGGCCTTTTCGCGCTTTCCCCTTCACAATTACAAGGATTTTAGACAATAAAAAAACCCGAACCCCACAAAGGGCTCGGGTTATGTGGTTCTGATTAAATCAGTCTCTGCTGCCCAAAAGATTCAACAGGTGCAAAAACAGATTTACAAAATCAAGATACAGCATCAGTGCGCCAATGATGGCAATTTTGTGTCCTGCTTCGGAGTATTCCATACCAGTGATGTACTGCTCCTTGATTTTCTGAGCATCATAAGCAGTCAGACCAACAAAGATAAATACAGCAATACAGGAAATGATTAAGGACAACATCCCGCTTGCCATAAAAATATTCACAACCATAGCCAGAATCAGTCCAACAAGTCCCATCAGAAGAATGGAACCCATGCTGGTCAGATCCTTTTTGGTGGTCAGACCATAAACAGCCATCAGTCCGAATGTTCCGGCAGTAATCATAAATACTGAGGCAACCGATGTCGGAGTATAACTAGCCAGAATTGGTGCAATGGTGAGTCCGTTCAGAAAAGAATACACAAAAAAGCTGATAGTACAGGTGGTGGCACTCATTGTATGAACTCTTGATGCCAAAAACCACACCAGACCCAGCTCCGCTATCATCAAATAAAACACCCAGGGCCGGATGGAGTAAAATATGTCTCCGTTACCCAAAACGATATAAGATGTTGCAGCTGTCAGAAACAGTCCCAGAAACATCCATCCAAATACTTTTGCCAGGTAAGACGCAAGTCCAGCCTGGTCTACAGAAACCGCAGCGGCCTGAGGCTCATAGCCAGGATGAGCAGAGTCATACCCATAATCGTGATTATGTTGTTTCTCCTCATGCTGAGGCGTATGGTTTTGCATTTCTTCTCCTTTTAACCAATTGTTTGCCAGATTATACCAGAACAGCTAAAGCTTTGCATAATCCGTGCCAAGATTTATGATTCGGGCTCAGTACATAGATACATCGATCTTAAAAATCTGGTTCAATTGTTTTTCCAATTCAATCTGTCTGGATTTTAACCCTAGTCTTTTATTCCAATTGCGGAGCAGAAAAAAGTAATTGTGGTCTAGTTGATTGTTAATTTCTGCCAAATGGAAGGCTTTCTTTGCGTAGTGATATCCCATAACCGGACTGGTTTTTGAATGGAGATAGGCATTGGACAAACTGAAATAAAATCCTGGTATCTGGTTTTGAGAGCTTGCTAATGATTGCACACTATTAAGGAAGTAATTCCATTTTTGGGTGATACTGGTAACACGGTGTAGCTCATCCATGGCAGGCTGCCCTGATACATCCCATGACTCGTCGCTTTGAAGAGAATTTTTTATCGCGTCAAGAGGTATTGAATAATCTTCTAGCCCTGTAGCGGCACGATATAAAAGACGGTTGATACTTTGCTTCTCAAGATTGGACGAATTTTTAGGATAGTATTCACGAATAAGATCAACGGCCTTGGAATATTGACCCCGACCCAAAAGTTGTATGCTTGCTATGTACAGATCCATGCCATTTTTTTCAGCCCTTAGTCGTATCAGCACATCATCCAAGCCATCGGGTTTGTCATATCGCTCCATCAATAGCTTTAAGAGTTCATTATCCTCATTGAATCCAGAGTCTCTCCAAGTTTCCCGGCCATGATGGTCCAAAAAAATATAGGAAGGGAAGCTAGTCACATTGTATTTTCGAACCACTTCTGGATTAAGCGAAGAATCGACATAAGTAATAGTTTTTCCCTTTAAAAAATTTTTCAAATCAGGATTACTCACAATAGCCTGCTTGGCTCTCTGTGAAAACATACAGCCTTTGGCACTGAACAAAACTATAGAGGGGTTGGCTGAGATGAAATGTGTCAGAAGCAAGTTAAAAAGGAAGAAAATCTGAAAAAATCTCATTTTTTACCACAGTTAATTGAGCAAATGCGTCCTGGGGCCTCTTGGCATTCACCCTTAGGATGATAAATAGATGGAACACAGGAGTATCCAGGGTAATCCTGTGTATAGTCGTTAGACCCTCTTTGATTCTGAATGCTACCATCCAAAATGCTATGAGGGTTGATAGAGAAGCCTAGAAATGTCAACAGCGCGGCTACCTCGTGGGGTTTCAGAGATTTGATCTCCATAAACGACAAACTAACGGCCCGGTTGTCGATTATGACTATTCCTTTTAAAAAGGCATGTCTGTCTACTTCTTCTAACTGCTTTAAAATCAGACTAACGACGGGATCATTTGTAAAATCGGACAATAATTGAGATGGTGCTACAGTTTGAGTGGGTTCTACGCCTTCAATACCCCTCATGTCTGGGTTTTGAGAAAAAATAGAAGTACATAGAGCTAGGAGCAGGAGGATTAAATTACTGTTTGATTTCATGAGGTTCATTCCTTGGGTAAAGGTACTTAAATTTTTGTCAAAGAAATGAGTCTATCTGATATCAAAAAAAAAAAGCAATTTCATCCTCTTTGTCTGAGTCTAGATGCCTTTATGATTGGGTTATGGAACAATTTTCCATCAAACTGTAAAATATTCCTTCCAAAAAGTTGAAATATTGTGTAGTGTGTGCATTGGGGGATGGATTATGAGTGATAAGGTAAAAAATAATCAGGCAACAAACAAGGAAAATAAACCTGTGCCCGATGTAATCAAGCCAGCAGAGCCGAGTAATACTGGGTCGGGAATTTTTCGACTAGGACTTTTTCGAAGCTGAAATTGACTGTGGTATATTACGGGCATGAGCCCAGTAGTTAAGAAACTTCCCGTTTTGGTGGCAGCCAGAGTCGCTGCAGCTGAGGTAATTACCAGACCAGTCAATGTAGTCAAGGAACTGGTTGAGAACTCTATAGATGCCGGGGCAACCCAGATACGAATCAGTATACAGTCCGGTGGCAAGCAGCTGATTGAGGTCTGGGATAATGGGGTTGGCATGGTGGCCGAAGATCTTCTTTTGTCATTGCAGAAACACGCTACTTCCAAAATTTTTTCCCTGGATGATTTAAACAGTCTTCAGTCCTTTGGTTTTCGTGGTGAGGCATTGCCAAGTATTGCTGCGGTGGCTCGTTTGCAGATTGAGAGCAGGTATCAGGGATCTGAGTGTGCTTATATGGTGCAGCAGACTGGGGTGGAGTCCTCTGAGGTGCAGGTGTCTTCTTTGAGTTCCGGAACAAAAGTCACGGTTCGGGATCTGTTCTACAATATTCCTGCCCGTCTGAAGTTTTTAAAAGGGGAAAGGTATGAAAAATCCCTGATAGAAGAACTTGTAGAGAATTTTATAGCGGCCACTCCCAGTATCAGTTTTGAGCTTAAGAGTCATGGGGAGAGAGTCCTTTACCACTCGGGAACTGGTGGGGATACAGAAATGCTTCAAAGCATCTACGGAGTGAGTGCTTCTGCTCGAATGGTTGAGTTACCCAGTAAAAAACACCCCATTTTAGGTTTTGTGACACGGGGATTTGTAGGACTTCCAGATCAGTGTCGCTCGGATGCGAATCAGCTTCGGTTTTTTATCAATCGCCGCATTGTGAATCATCCTGGATTAAGAAAAATGATCCGCATGGCCTATGATTCTCTTTCTGAAACAAAAAAATGGCCCATTGGTTTATTCTGGATTGACATTCCTCCAAGGATGCTTGATGTAAACATCCATCCCCAGAAGACTGAGATTCGCATTGAAAATGAAGTGCTGTTAAATGAGTTTTTGTTAAAAAATGTCAGGCAGCTACTTTTAAGTCAGGATTTAAGTCCCAGAATCAGGCTCTCCGAAACGGCCTTAAAACCCGGTTTATATCAGCCATTGACCAAGAATCCTGCATTAAATCCCGGGGATGCAGAGGAAACAATTGATCCGGATCTGCCCATGACTCTTTATAGTCAAAAACCACTTCATTCAGAGGTAGTCCCCCAAAAGCCTGTTGAGCCTTCGGTTTCCCAAAAACAGGTGGGCGCATTAAAAATTCAGATTCCCCATGAATTGAATGTCATTCAAGAAGCTCCCAAGGTACCCAGGCTCGAATCTTTTCGGGTTGTAGGACAGTTAAAAAAGACCCTGATCCTTTGTGAATCTTCCGAGGATTTGATGCTTATTGATCAGCATATTGCCCAGGAAAGGGTTTTGTTTGATCAGTGTTATATAGCCCTTTGTAATCCCGGGAAAAAACTCAGATCCCAGAAACTCCTTGCTCCAATGCGTTTTGTGGGTGGTGCCAGCCATCTTTCGCTGATCGAGGAACACAAAGAAGCTTTGATGAATGCCGGGCTTGATTGCCGTGTGGAAGGGTCAGAGCTTCTGGTACTGGGATATCCTCAGGAATTATCCTTGGGAATTGATCAGGAGTTTATCGAGAAGCTGTTTGTTTCTTTGGAAAAAAACCAGGTTTCCAGTGTGATGGAGGATTATTTTCGTGAGATTGCTTCGGCTATGGCCTGTCGAGGTTCCATTAAGGCCGGAATGGAATTAAGTGTTGCTGAAATGCAAAGGCTGGTAACAGATTTGTCCTACAGTGCTAATCCCTACTTCTGTCCTCATGGTCGGCCTGTAATCGTCAAAATGAGCACGAAGGAACTTCTTTCACGGTTTAACCGTTATGAATAAAGAAATTTGGTGTCTCTATGGAGCAACAGCCTCAGGTAAAACTGAAATGGCTATGCGGATTGCCTCTTCACATCCGGTAGAGATTTTATGTATGGATGCCTTTCAGATCTATCAGGAAATTCCAATCCTGTCTGCTGCTCCTGAACCGGAAGATTTGGCAAAAATTCCACATCATGGATTTGCATTTCTAAGACCGGATCAGAGTTTTTCCGTAGTGGAGTGGTATGAAAAAACCGTTGCTCTGATTCTGCAGGTATGGGAGAGAAACAAGATTCCTATGTTGGTTGGGGGAACCGGCCTTTATCTCAAGCTGATCCAGTCCGGCCTTGAAGATACAGGGACAACAACAGACCCACTGTTCAGAAAAAATCTGGAATCAAGTGCAGAAAACAAGGACCCGCACTGGCTTTGGGAAGAGCTAAACAAGGTCTGGCCGCAAAGGGCAGAAAAACTTCATTTTAATGATAAAAAAAGGATTATTCGGGCCCTTGAGATTCATAATTCTCCCAATTCACTCCAATATGGGCAAATACGGGACGAGCTGGCCCAATTCTGTCCAGGGTGGAAAAAAATCTGGCTGAATCCAGATAGGGAACTTCTGTACCATAGGATCAATCAAAGAGTTCTTTTAATGGAAGCTCGTGGTCTTGTGGGTGAAGTGGAGAAACTGCAAAGGCAATATGCAGTGCAGGGAACCATAAAGCAGGCCATAGGCTACAAAGAGACATTAGGGTTTTTGGAAGGCACACTCTCTCGGGAGGCATGGATTCAATGCATACAACAAAATACAAGAAGGTTTGCCAAAAGGCAGCTGACCTGGTTTCGGGCACAACAAGATTACTGGGAGTGTTCTTCGGTTTCGGATGTTTTGCCCTGGCTCAGGCAGACGACAGTGTAAGACAGGGATTGTTTCACTCACTTTATGCTGAGCGTTCTTTTCCTGTTCCTTCTCTGCCAGTGCAACCTGGTGTACACAACATTGCCCCTTTGGATCTTGGTATCAATCCCTTAATGCCACCTGGAGGCTCTGCTTATCTGATGGGTTCATTTGGTTCCTCTCCAGGCCTTGGTGACAAAACGATTCTGTTTGAATGGCCGGATAGGGGAAATGCTCTGGTTTCCATATACAAAACCCAGTATTTCAGTGGCTGGCGTTGGTTCTGGTACGGAGAGCCCGGAGGGGCTTACGGCAAGATTGTGGGTGGGTACTATGATTTGTCGTCCCAGACCCTGCCTTCAGCTCCTTCCATGACTAAGAACTGGAATCACTTAAGATTAAGCTGGGTCGCTCCCAAGGCTTCTGGTTACTCCACCCGTGTTTCCTTGATGATTAGCCCCCGAGCCGATCTGGAATTGTTAAACGCTCAGGCCGGGAAAATAATCTATGACGGCTCGGGAACAAGTACGAGCCTGATGCTCGAGCAGCATCCCGGAAACTGGGTGTCACTTGGATTTTTTGGCATGCGAGAGATCAATGGATTAAGAATTGATTCCGGGGGAGGGGTTCAAAAATTTACTTCCTCATCGGGGGCAGTTAACCCTATTGCCTCGGTATTTGGTTCAAGAAACGGGGATGGCCTTGAATCAAGAGCCTTGTTACGGTTTGCCATACCAAAACTTTTAAATACATCTCAGACTTTTTATAAATTCCGCCCCGCAGGTTCTTCGGATCCTGAGGATCAGTACGGGAATGTAATGCCCTGGCCTAAATCGGAAGATCGATATATTGTTCTGGGTTCGCATTTTATGGCCCAGAATCTACAGGACTGGAAAAATCGGGTAT
>JACFNL010000032.1 GCA_019454875.1 Candidatus Cloacimonadota bacterium
ATAGGCAGAAGGGTCAGCTCTTAGGGATAGCGGTTCAGATAGAGGCACCAAGGAAACCGCAGAAGTGGGGGTCGGGATAAAATACTCTGGGGTCTCAAAAACCAGATTACTGGATTCGCTTGATAACGAAGGTTCTTCAAGCCACTGGTTAAACGAAATTTTAAGAGTTTCAGGATCGACCTCAGTTTTGATTTTTAACGGATTTAGGGCTGGGAAAGCCAGTGAAAATGGATTGTTTTCGACCAGACAGTGCAGGTGTGGATGCTTTGAAATTTCTTCCTGTGAAATATGGACCTGTAAGGCTCCATTTTGGCGATACAGTCTGGCCAATGCCTGCTGTAATCTGGTTTCTTCTGAATTGGACTGGGATTCATAGGTTACAGCCCTTAAAACAAAACTGATGCCAGTTTCACCTTTTTGACAGTGGCTAAGAGTTCCATGCATAAGAACTGTTTCGCTATGTAATGAGAGATACAAAATAATATTCAAGGTGATATATCACAACTTTAATTCTAATCCGGCATCAGTATGTGTCAAGCCTCAGATTGTGTTCGCTAGGTGAATTTTCGCATAAAAAATGCTATTTTTCTTTCATCAAAGGAGTTCTCATGAAAACCAAACACACCCTGGAGTCATTGAAATTGGACGGGAAAGTTGTATTTGTCCGGGCTGATCTGAATGTTCCCATCAAAGATGGAAAAATTACGGATGAAACCCGAATACAGGCCAGTATGCAAACCATTGAATACCTTTTGATGAAAAACTGTACGGTATTGCTTACTTCTCATTTAGGCAGACCAAAAGGTGGTTTTGAAGAAAAGTACAGCTTAAAACCTGTGGCCACAAGAATTCAGGAAATTTTGCATGAGCCCGTGGTTTATGTGAAGGACTGTATTGGTGAAGAGGTGCATAAGGCAATACAGCAGTACAAGGGACAGGCAGCGGTTCTGGTACTGGAGAATCTACGGTTTTATCCTGAAGAAGAAAAAAATGATGCTGATTTTGCCAGAAAGCTTTCTGAACATGCAGACTTTTATGTGAATGATGCCTTTGGGACGGCTCACAGGGCCCATGCATCAACTCATGGCATTGTGGCTCATCTGCCCTCCGCTCCCGGGTTTCTTTTGAAAAAGGAAATTGATTATCTGGGATCTGTGTTTCAAAACCCCAAACGACCTCTGATCACGGTACTGGGTGGCTCAAAGGTATCGAGTAAACTTTCGGTTCTAAAAGCACTCCTTGAGGCATCAGATAAGGTTCTGGTGGGTGGTGGTATGGCCTTTACCTTCTTTAAGGCCCAGGGGCTGGAGATTGGTAAATCCTTATGTGAGGATGATTTTTTAACCGAAGCAAAAAATCTCATGAATCAATACGGAGAAAAACTGGTTTTGCCTGTAGATGCCAGAATTTCCCAGGCGGTTTCAGAGGGTCAGTCGGTTCAAGTTGTGTCCTGTTCTGAAATTCCAGCGGATATGCTTGGTGTGGATATAGGCCCAGCAACAGAAAAACTGTATCTTTCCCATTTAAAATCAGCTCAGACTGTTTTGTGGAATGGACCGATGGGAATTTTTGAAATTGCTGAATTTGCTTTGGGAACCAAACGGATCTGTGAGGGTATGGCGAATCTGAAAAACTGTGTGACCATCGTAGGTGGTGGTGATTCGGTGGCTGCTGTAAACCAGATGGGCTACGATGATAAAATGTCGCACATATCTACAGGGGGCGGTGCTTCCCTTGAGTTTCTGGAAGGAAAAACTCTGCCTGGAGTAGCTGCTTTGATGTAAAACCTAGTGGATTAACGGTCGGTTACAGCATCTGATGGATGTCTGTAATCGACTAAAATCCCTGAACCCCGATAATAATACCCATTGGATTCAACATCCTGATAGTCATAAGGATTATCCAGACTAAGAAGTTTTGTGGAATCCCCATCCCAGGAGATTTCTCTGGTGACATAAAACTTACGGACTGGAGTACCAACTTCACAGAGGTTTTTTACCTTCTCGATATCGCTATTCTGAGAGCGGATACAGCCGTGTGAGCCTGGGGCCAGGCGAATAGCTGCCCAATCCACAAGCGCGTAACCAATGGTTCCATGAATGTACTGGGCGTTTCTATCGTTTAGCTTGGCTGTCCACTTTCCAAAGGCTGCCTTCATTGGCTCCTTGTCCCAAGCCGGATAATCCTGATTACTGTAATTTTCATGCCAGGAAATGATACGAAAATCACCGACTCTGGTCTTAGAGTTATCACCAGCTCGATTATCCCTGTGCTCTGGATGCCCTATCACTACCCGGTAATCTAATAAAATGCCCTCATCATCAAACACCTGCAAACGGGAACCGGGCAGGTTGATCATGATTCTTGGTTTACCCGAAACTTCCCGGTCTGAATCACTGCGTGAGTTTCTGTTCTCCCGGATGCAGGCAACAGTGCTTTTAACAGACGAAACAAGGTTTGCCCCACAGTTTCGCAAAAGAATGTTTGAATTCATCATTTTAAGAAGGCTTAAATAATCGTTTCTTAAAACATCATCCGCATTACTCGACAGTTCTTGAGAATATTCCTGGGATAGACCTGAATCCTTTTGAAAAACCTCTCTTAGAGCATCACGAAAATCACTGAGCCTAAGACGCAATGGGGAGATTTCCTTCTGGGTGAAAAAAACCTTGATTGCCAATAAATCTGTTACCTTCAGGCGGTGATGCAGATGCACCACTAAATCAGACTGAGCCTGATAATCCAGATTGGAAACAAGGCCATCCCCTGTTTTGGTTTCCGAATGCAAATACTGTGAGGCAATAAATCCGATAGTGCCATCCGTCAGTCGGATGTGGATAAAATCATTTCCAGCCAATCTAAGGGATTGTCCCTGAGTCAGTGAACCGGATTTTGCCAAAGCCCCGGGAACTTTTGTCATTTCGCAATTCTGTTTAGCCACAGTTTGTGACTCTGCATAATCCTGATGAATATACCCCATGCTTTGATCTGTAAATCTGATCTGCATTCTGTCGGCACTGCGGGACAGAAGTTCAAATGCAAGGCCTCCATTAACCTGCCTGATTATAGCCGCGTCTGCCTCTGGCCCAGATCTGACATTTAAGGCTGTAACCCCATCCCGGATTTTATATGCGGACTGCTCAATGCAGGACTCCTGAGCATAGTGGATATCATTATCGTGTACAATTGCCACAAATCCAGGTTTTGAGGATAAAATTTCAAACTGTACTCCCGAATCGATCTGCTTCAGAATACGGGATTCCCTGGAGGGTTTTTCTCTGACATTTAACTTAGTCACCCCAGAGCGCAATTGCCCAAGCACAGCATTGTTTGCCCTTGTCTCATTTCTTGCTGTTGCCTCTGACTCAACTTTTTTTTCATCAGAAGACCAAAGACCACTGAAAAAATCAAAAATCCCGGCCCCCGAAGTAGTAAGGCTTATCAACAATGCAAAGAGGCAGATCACTGGTTTCATGTCTGTTCTACGCTTGGGACAGCGAAAATGTTCCCGAATCTGCTATACTTCCTGCATGAGATTTCTCTTTCTTCTTATCCCCTTATATTTTGGCACAATCCAGTTATTCTCCTGCACCCCGGACAGGATGTTTAACCTCGATCCCCTTGTTTACAAAACCCAGTATCCAGGGATCAAACTGCAAAAGTTCAGTGTCTGCGATATCAGTTCAGATACCACCCATAAACTGATATTTCTGCGATCCCAAAAAAAGCTGTTGTGGTATCAGAACAACAAGTTGTTCAAGGAGATAAATGCTGTATCAGGTAGAGGAAATTTACCTGACAAGTCCAAAGAAGGAGACCAAAGCACCCCCCTTGGCATGTTTTATATTACCCATAAAAACCCAAACAGCAGTTTTTATAGAAGCCTAGGTATCAGTTATCCCAATGAAGAGGATGCTTCCCGTGGATTGAGGGAAAAGCTTATTGATTTGAAGCAGTATCATGCCATTCGCAGCGCCATCAAACAAAAAAAACTCCCTCCCCAGGATACAGTTCTAGGTAGTCACATTATGTTGCACGGAGAACCAAATTCATTAAACTCCCTGAATTTTCTGGGACAGTTAAAGTCAAAGGCCATGACCATGATCAACTGGACCAACGGCTGTGTGGCTGTAAGTAACAAAGAAATGCTTCCCTTGTTTGAAACTGTGGAAATTGGATCCACTATTGCAATTCTACCCTGAGAGGATATCGTGGTTCAGAAAATTAAAACCGCCATTATTGGTACAGGAACAGCCGGATTAAATGCCTACAGAGCTGTGAAATCCTTAGGCAAAACCATTTTGATCGAAGGCGGGCAATACGGGACCACCTGTGCCAGAGTAGGCTGTATGCCTTCCAAACTTCTGATTGCGGCGGCTGATTCGGCCCATCACACGGCAATTGCCCCTCAGTTTGGGGTCCACCCAAAAGACATTAAAATTGATGGGGCAAAGGTTATGGACAGGGTCAAACGCGAAAGAGATCGATTTGTCGGTTTTGTTCTGGAATCCGTTGAAAATATACCCACAGAAGACAGGCTCATTGGTCGGGCTGAGTTTATTGCTCCCATGGCGTTAAAGGTCAACAACCAAATTCTTGAGGCAGAAAGAATCATCATCGCAACTGGATCAAGGACAGTTTATCCAGAATACCTTAAACCGGTTATGCCTAAAGTTATTACAAATGAGGAAGTCTTTTATTTAAATGATCTTCCAAAATCTCTACTGGTGATAGGCACGGGTGTCATTGGACTGGAATTGGCTCAAGCATTTCACAGGCTTGGTGTGCGTGTAACAGTAGTGGGCCGGGGAGGCAGAATCGGAATTTTTTCTGATCCCTCACTGCGCCAGTATGCAGCAGAACATCTGGAAAAGACCATGGATTTTGTAGCCAATGCCAAATTTAAGGATCTGAGACTAGGAGGGGACGGGGTCTTAGGTCTCATCAGCCGTAATGGTTCGGAGTTTCAGGAAGAAAGCTGGGAATATATTCTTTGTGCGGCCGGGCGGGTTTCCAATGTAGATTCTTTAAATCTGAAGGACAGCGGGCTTAGACTGAATCATCTGGGGCTGCCCCAATTTAACCGGCAAACCCTGCAATGTTCAGAACTGCCTGTATTTTTGTGCGGGGATGTCACCAACGAGTTCCAACTGTTGCACGAGGCTTCTGATGAAGGTCGCCATGCCGGATTAAATGCCTTGAACTATCCAAATCTTAGCCCCATCCAAAGAAGAAGTCCCCTAAACATTGCCTTCACCGATCCTCAGATGGCAATTTCCGGCCAGGCATATTCCGATCTGGTGCCCGAATCTTTTGTTACCGGAAGAGTCAGCTTTGAAAATCAGGGCCGAAGCCGCATTATGCTAATCAATCATGGCCTGATGCATGTCTACGCCGATAAAGAAACCACTCGCTTTTTAGGAGCTGAAATTTATGGTCCCCAGGCCGAACATCTAGCCCACCTTTTATCCTGGTCCCATCAAATGAAACTGACAATTCCTCAGATGCTGGATATGCCGTTTTATCATCCTGTAATTGAAGAGGGTTTAAGAACTGCCTTAAGGGATGCGGAGCAAAAGCTCAAATAGATAACGACCACATTCACTGCGCAGTATGCGGCGAATAGTCTTGACCTTGCGGTGAATAGACCCTATAATCGCCTCAAATATTGCGGTGATTAATATGTGGATTCATGAACATCAAAACTGGCCAAACTTTACATGGGATGCACAAACCCTGGCGTTTAAACTGGCTGATATTCGTCATCGCCAGGGCCGTTTGCTTGGCCGCATGGAGAGCTTGGGTTTTGCACTTAAACGGGAGGCTTCTCTAAGTACGCTCACCAGTGATGTTGTTAAATCCTCGGCCATTGAAGGAGAAAATCTAGATGCAAAAGAAGTTCGCTCATCGATTGCCCGCAGGCTCGGTATTGATATTGCCGGACTTATTCCGGCAAGCCGTGATATTGAGGGCATAGTGGAGATGATGCTTAATGCCACACAACAATTCTTTGAGCCACTCACCAGAGACCGCTTGTTTGGCTGGCATGCTGCTCTGTTTCCGACCGGACGCAGTGGTATACATAAAATCACTGTTGGTGGGTGGCGTACTATGGATACAGGTCCAATGCAGGTTGTTTCAGGCCCCGTTGGCAAAGAAAATGTCCACTTTGAAGCACCTGGGGCCGAGCGACTTGAAAATGAAATGCAGGCCTTTTTTACATGGTTTAACAATAACCATGTCATCGACCCAGTGATTAAGGCAGGTATTGCTCACCTTTGGTTTGTCACAATTCATCCTTTTGAAGATGGAAATGGACGGATTGCCAGAGCCATTGGTGATATGGCACTTGCCCGGGCCGATGGCACAAAAGACCGCTTTTACAGCCTTTCATCCCAAATCGAATCCGAACGCAAACAGTATTACGATCAGCTAGAGGCACAACAACACGCCACGCCTGATATAACAGATTGGCTGTTATGGTTTTTAGACTGCCTTGGACGAACCATTGCCAATGCAGAAAAAACCCTTGGCCATGTGCTGTTCAAGGCACAGCTTTGGGATACGATCCATCAAAAGCCTGTCAATGATCGTCAGAGATCGGTCATCAACCGTATGCTTGAAGATGATTTTGAAGGTTTTATGAACACTTCAAAATACGCCAGGCTAGCTAAATGCTCAAACGATACCGCCCTGCGGGATATGCAGGAATTGAAGGAAAGAGGTATCTTGATTCAGAATCCCGGTGGGGGCCGTAGTACCAGTTACAGGTTACAAATCAGGCCTTTTTTACCATTTTAGCGATAAAAAATCCTTCACAAAGATTACTTGGAGCGGCCTTGATACAGGTATCCGGTTTAAGGGAGTCGGTGGTGACAACAGGTAAAAGATGGGGAAATTCCAACTGGAGTGGCTGAAGTGTCATGTCCGAGTAGTTTTTTAAAAACCAATCCAGCATCATTTCATTTTCTTCCACGGCCAGGGTGCAGGTGGAATAGACTAAAATCCCACCAGGTTTGAGAGCCTCGTGGGCTGAACGCAATAACCTTCTTTGCAACTTGGCATGCTCACGAATATTTTTTTCCGACCAGAAGGCAAAACTTCTGCCTGAGGACACCTGGATGCGGCCCTCTGCCGAACAGGGGGCATCCAGTAAAATTTTATCAAAATAGGCCGGTTTTTCTGAGCCAATCTGGGCCCCATCGCCTAATCTGGTCTGAGCAATCAATACTCCCTGTCTCTCAAGATTAAATTTTAGGCGTTCATGGCGAATCTCATTAAGCTCGTTGGCTAAAATCTCACCCTGATTGTTCATTGAGGCGGCTATCTGGGTTGTCTTGGAACCAGGGGCTGCCGTCATATCCAACACTTTGTCCCCAGGTTCTGGGTTTAGAAACAATACTGGCATCTGGGAAGATAATCCCTGAAGATATATTCTGCCGTCTGCGTAGGCACTCCAGGACTCAACCCAGTTTTCACGGCGATTTTTCAAAATGATGGCCTCAGGAAAAACTGGAATCCTCTGTATTTGAACCGCCTGCTTCTGCAAATCTTCGAGGATATCGCGAACCGTGGTTTTGAGTGTATTCACCCGTAGTACAGTATGCCTTTCCTCCATAAATCCCCGAAGAATTTTCTCCATTTGGGGCTGGGAATACTCAGACTGCAAGCGACTCAACAATTCTTCTGGAAGACGGCGGCGAGCCGCCTGAAAACTGATACTCATAATTGTTTGATTATCACATAATTTTGAGTTTCGTTGTATCATCAAAACATGAAAAAAGACTCCTATTTTTTTTACGACAATCATGAGTTTGAGTGGGATCGTGTTCTGAATGATGAGGAACGCAAAAAAATTGGGGACACCTGGTTTCGTACCGATACTCTGGATGCCTGGAGGCATCAGAGAATGCGTGCTCCTCTTCAGGCCATTATTGAAGGAGATAAGGAAGCCTCATGGCTCACGATTGGCGATGGAAGATATGGAACCGATGCCAACTTTTTGATCCGCAATGGAGCCAAAAAAGTCCACGCCAGTGATCTGTTTGACAGACTGCTACAAATTGGCCATGAAAAGGGTTTTATCCAGGATTATTCTGCTCAGAACGCAGAAGCATTAAGTTTTGAGGATAATTCCTTTGACTACATTTACTGCAAAGAGTCCTTTCACCATTTACCCCGTCCCTATGCCGCACTCTATGAAATGTTTCGTGTAGCAAAAAAAGCTGTGATTCTAACCGAACCCAGGGACACAACCATTGAAAAAAGTGTTATCCCGCAAATCCGGGATTTAGCCAAACGAATTCTGGGTAAAGATATTAAACCATCCCACGCTTTTGAGCCCGTTGGCAACTATGTGTATACAATTTCTGAACGGGAAATCGAAAAATTTATGTTGGGAATGCACTATACAGAGGTAGCCTTTATTGGCTGTAACGATTCTTACCAGCCTGGTGTAGAGTTCATCCCCAGTGATTCCACCGATCCCGAGCATGTAAAAGTCAGGGACAAGTTATATGCCGCTATCGAAAAACAGGATTCCCTTTGCCGTCGCCGACTAAGAAGCACTGGAATTTTAACCGCTGCCATGTTTAAAACAAAAATGTCCGATCCCGTTTGCCAGAACTTGAAAGCCCACGGATGGACAGTTAAAACATTACCAGCCAATCCCTATCTTAAAAAATCCTGAGAATTGAAGAATGGTTATCGGCCTCGTTTGGCCTGTTGCAGCAGTTGTACCACTATCTTGTTGCAGTCCTGAGATGAATCCGCAAACAGGTAACGGAACCGATACTTTTTTGCGGTTTTTTCTACCATAGCCAGATGCTCCTGCAGGGTCTCTTCATAGGCACTCAATAAGTTATTCCCGATATCAATTTCCATTTCCCTTTCGGTTTCCATATCTTTTAACGCATGAAAACCCCGTAAATCAGGGCGGATTTCCTCAGGGGACAAGACCTGGATAACATTGACATCAAAACCATAATAAGCAAGCTTCTTTAATGCTGTATCCAAAACCTCTTCCTCAAAGAAAAAATCAGACACCAGATACAAAATCCCATTGCGATTTTCTAGCTGTAAAATATCCTCTACTGGCTGATAAAGTTTGGACTCCCTGGCCGGTCTTAATGATTGCAGATGCTGTACCAGTCTTGGATACTGACCCAGACCAAGACAACGGGGTGCCGATGATAAAAGGGTTTGACCAAAAGGATAGGTTTGCACCAGATCCTTGGAGGCCAGGGCCACATAGGAAGTAGCCGCTGCAAACTGTAGCATAAAATCCCATTTTGAGGGGTTTCCAGAACTCATGGAACGGGAAAGATCAAGCATCTGGAAAACATGCTGATTTTCCTCATTGTAAAAAATCTTGATAAAGAAACTGTCAAGCCGCCCCCAGACATTCCAGTCAATAAAACGAATATCATCTCCTGGGTTGTACTCCTTGTAGTCTTTAAACTCCACGGAATGCCCCTTACGGATTGTCTTTCTTTCTCCAATTCTCTGTCCGGGAAATTTGTGCCGGGATATTAGGCTTAATCGTTTTAGTCCCTTCAGAAACTCAGGGCTTTGCAGGCTTTTCATCACAGGTCTTCTTTATATTGTTCACGACTTTCAAATAGCCGTTTGAGGCGTTCCTTATATTCTTTGGGCACATTGGGACGGGACAAAAAACCTTCCAGTTTCTGCTGCGTGTTTTTGATCGTCTGCCGCTTTAAAGCTAACGAATCCTCGAACTTCTGGATTTCACCTGCATCCCCAGATCCTAGTACCCCATAAGCCTTGGAATCATATTTTCCTTCATCCTGTTCTTCCTCCTGAGGAATCTGAGGCATAACCAGCTCGGACGGTTTGGGTTTAGTCTCTAAATGTGGCAGGTCAGGTGGAACTTCAGTCACCTCCGGGCTTTTGTCAGAACTCACTGTGGCATCAGGTTCACCTTCAGCTTTTTCATCACTTAATTCCACTGCCTGTTCTGTTTCGGGCTGTGCCTGATCCCCGGATGATTGCTCTTCCTGAGCAGAAGATTCCAATTCAGACTCTTTTTCCCCCTCTGATTCAGACTCAGACTCAGACTCAGACCCAGACTCAGACTCAGATTGGGATTCGGATTCTTGTTCCCCTCCCGATTCAGATTGGGATTCGGATTCGGATTCAGACTCATCGGCATTAGGGCTTTCACTCCCTGAATCGGAGTTTTGATTCTGGCCTTGGCTCTGATTTTGGTCTTGGTTTTGGTTTTGTTCCGGTTGTGACTGTTCCGTACCCTGATTTGATTCCGAATTCGTAGCGGCTGCGGCTGCGGCGGCTGCAAGCAGGGAAAGAAGCAGTAAAAGAATCAGTATAACCAGGGCTTGAAACCAGAAGTATTTTAACTCTTTTTTCAAATCAACTAAAAAGCCATCTGGCATAATTTGCGCAAACCTGGCCTTTGTCATTTCCGTAAACTGTTCATGCACCACACCCGAAGCCGGAGTGAACTCAAGTACAGTAGGAAAAAAATCGTGCCCATCAAAGCGTTTATCGAGCATAAATGCCGTGGGACGGTAATCCTCTTTTTTTTGTTTCCAATAAAAAAACAGTACCAGCATTCCAAAGAGCTTTGCTGACAAAACAGATAACAGGGACAACCATAGTCCTATCTCGGTCAAAAGAATCAACCCTATCACAAGAATCAGTACCGTACCCAGTTTATAAAACCTAAGCATCTGACGGTTCAATTCATTTTGATGCCAGGTCTCAATGTAGCTTCGCATGATCCTAGTGTATCCGATTCAATCTGGCAGAACCAAGTTTGCTGCAAGGCTTTTGTAAATCTTTCTTAAGTGTTTGAGATTTTTGTCCTGGGAGAAGCGAACTTTTATAAGGTGTTTGGCTTTTTCTATTTTTTCACAGGCCAAATTCCAGTCCCAGTCTGAAATCAGTTTACTCAGGTCGTTTTCATCAGATTCGGAAACATAAAAACAGGAGTCCAAAAACTCAAGATCCATCCCAGCATGACGGCTGGTGATAACCGGTAATCCGGCCTGCATGGCTTCCAGTATCAGAAACGGAAGACCTTCTGAATCCCCATCTTTAGCTGCCCTGGATGGGTGCAATAAAACATCAGCCCATAAAAAGTGATTTTGCCTCTCCTCATCAGAAACAAAGGCCCCAGTAAATTCAACATTGAGATTCAACTGATGTGCCAGAACCTTCAGTTCTTCATCCAGGGGCCCAGTTCCGGCAATCCGAAGCTCAACCTTTTTATTCCCTAAACCGGAAAGTGCCCTTAGTACCAGCCTGTGATTCTTTTTTTCCCTGAGGGAAGAGGCCATTAAAAGACGCAATGGCCCATCATCCCGCTTATGTCTTTTAGGGATTTTTAGATCGGGAATACCAGGATGAAACACCTCGATTTTACGAGAATCGACCCCTAAATCAATCAGGTTTTGGGACATGGTTTTAGTCAACACCAGAATTTTACTGGCATACCTGCATACAAAACGAATCAGATGAGGCCACTTCAGAAGAAATGAAGATGCATCATGTCCATAAAAACTGATAATCATCGGAACCGAAAATCGAATTAAAAGTGGCAAGGCAAATATTGCATTGCTACCAAAATGAACATGAATCAAACTGATTTCAGAAGTAAAATCAAAAAACTTTAACAAATAGGAACCAGGCCCAAAACACCAAATTTTTGCCTGGGTCTGCCTTTCGTCCTCGGCCTTAAAAAGATAGGCAAACACCAGATTTTTTTCTGGTATGGCCTTGAACTGCTCCAAAATGAAGGTTTCGGTCAAGGCCAGAGACCGCAGTTTAAAATGTAAAATCATAAAACTCTGTTATTTCATGCCATCGCGAAACCATAAAATCAGAATTCTTGGAATAAAAATTACCCAGCTGATAAACCGGTATCCCAGATTTTTGTTAGTTGTATTCAGATAGGTTAAAAGTCCGTGAATCCGTAACATGGCACCTTCCCGGCTCATGAGCCCACCTGTGGACTGGGACTCCAGGTGGATGGCTTTTGCTTTGGGAACCAGAGCTATCTGATGACCCAGTTTTTTTAGCCTCTCACTTAACTCTATATCTTCCATGTAACAGAAAAACTGAGGCTCAAAATCATGAACTCCAGGTAAGTTTCCAGGGATTTTTAATGCAAAAAAAGCACCACAGACAAAGTCAGTGGGAACTAACTCCGGTGCATTATCCATCTCAAAGATATAACGGTTACGGTCAGGACTCCAGGTGAAAAAGAAGTTCCTTGCCATGCGATTGCGACCCTGAGCAATTCTTTCATTTTTCCAGATTAAAAGCCCTTGTGCCATAAACACTGATCCTCGAAGAATCGCGGAGGCCAGGATCTCAATGGATTCTGGCTCTGGCCTGGCATCATTGTTTAGTCCTATAAAAACTTCGACACCTTCTTCACGGGCACGGGCAATCAAACGGTTCATTCCCCTGGCAAAACCCTCATTTTTTCCAAAATGGATAATCTGTTCCTGATAAAACTCAGGAGGTACGGGATTGTGACAGACGATACGGAGACGGGGTTTGTATTCGGGACTCAGACTCTCAATCAGCTGCCAAAGCAGGGCATCAGGGCCAAAGTGCACAACTCCTATCAGGATTTTTTCAGATATAACTTCAGTGCTCATAGATTTAAGGATAACATTTTAATTGATTGTATTAAGGATTTTGTTGACCCTCCCGATAGTCCATGCATCAACGACAAGAGGTTGTGGAATGAAGCGAAAAATTAAAATACGCAAGGAAGAGAAGACAGAAAAGTCCAAAAAAATGCAAGCCAAAACCGGCACCCATTTAAAGGATTCCCTGTCTGCCCGTCTGCAAAATTCCACGGATTTCATGAGGAAAGAAATCTACAACTAAGTGTGTTACTGGAGGGAATGAATGTCATCGTCTATTAAGTTGCTCACCACCAAAGAACTGATGGATAAGCTTAAAGTGAAGCGCAATACTATTTATCAGTTACGCAAAGAGGCAGAATTGCCTACCATCAAACTGGGCCGAACCATCCGTTTTGATGAAAAAGCTATTGATGCCTGGCTGCAGAGCATGAGCATCAAAGGCAATGTGGATCTGGAAGAATTTGACAGAGTTGGGTAGGTAGATTCAAGTTATGGATTTGTCTCTGCCTTTAGTTGCCAGTTCTGCCTTCAGTGGCATGAGTGCAGTATTTCTGACATTTCTGCTACGGGATGGAATCAAGTGCCGCAAAGAAAACAAATTGATTTCGAACCTGCGTAATCCGAGAGCTCCACAATGGGAGCAGCAGGGCCTCAGTCTTTGATAACGACGGAAGTATAGTTGCATTGTATGCAGCAGAATGCTTCCGTCGTTTTCCATTTCCATGTACAATCAGTCCATGCTGATTTACAGGGAAATACTCGAATACGCTAGGGCAAACCCATTATCAGGGGAACGAATCATACATGCCGTATCAGGCTCAAAATGGACCGTAGTTCAGTCCCAGTCCGGATATGGTCTGGCAATGACCGTGCCTTCCTGGAAAAATACCCGCCATCTTAAAATCCCTCTGAATCAGACTTTAGGCGAGGTTTCTGAATGGATTCTTTCCTGGGATTTTGCGAAAGCCAGTTTAGGTGCAGCCTCTATTAACTGTATCCTGAATCGTGAGAATGATATCCGCTCCCGCTTTACAAATGTTTCGCCCAAAGGTGATCTTTTGTCTGATCTGTCAAAAAAGGATCTGCTTGTTAGTGTAGGCGATTTTCCTTTTCTTAAAAAGCTTGATCATCAAAACCTGATTGTTCTTGAAAAAGATCCAACCAAAGGAAGCCATCCTGACACTGCCTGTGAAGAATACCTGCCCCAGGCAGATATCGTGATTATCACAGGGGCAACACTTATCAATAAATCATTGCACCGTATCCTTGAACTGTCTTCCAATGCCCGTGCAAAAATCCTGATTGGCCCTAGCACTCCTGCCGCCCCTTATCTTTTGAATTTTAAGAGGCTGACTCAGCTTGGAGTTACTGTTCTTACCAAAGATCCGCAAATTCCGATCCTCGCCGGTCTTGGCGCATCCCGAGAACTTTTTGATCCAAGATTCAGTCAGGCACTGGATATTTTTGCAGAACAGAGGTCATTTCCTGTTCATTGCTAAAGGTCATCATTTCAGGCTTTATCTGTGAAACCGGGCACCAGTATAGCTGATACCAGGCACCTTCCCGTCCTTCTGGATCAGGTAACTTTTGATCCACTGGTGGCATACCGCCAAGGGATTTTACTAAAAAGTACAATGAAATCACCTGGGTATCGTTAAAAAATGACTTAACAAAGCCACGCCCCACATGGATTATCTCATGCACACTGACCAAAAGATTAGCTTCTTCCTTAAACTCACGAATGACACAGTCCACAGGACCCTCACCCAGATTCACTCCCCCACCAGGAAACTTAAAAATTGGGCCGGGGTGGTTGGCATACCACTCTTTTGATAAGAGTACGGAACCCTGACTAAAGAGGATTCCGTAAGCTCTGACATTAAAACTGTCTACCTTCATAGAAGCTCAGGACTTAAGAGTACTGATCTGATTTTTTCCAGCGCAGTTTCCAGTTCCGATTTTTTGATAACTAATGGAGGAGCAAAACGAATCACATTTTCATGGGTTTCTTTGCACAACAGCCCTTTGTGCATCAAAGCCTCACAAAACCGTCTCGCACCTCGGGCTTCCTTCTTTAAAACCATACCAATCATCAACCCCTTACCCCTGACTTCCAAAATATGTTTAGAGGGAATGGATTTTAATTCATTCAGAAACCAGGGTCCTAGTTCCGCTGCATTTTCGACTAGCTTTTCATCACGAATCACACAAAGCGATTCCAGGGCAACTCTGGAGGCCAGAGGATTTCCCCCAAAGGTCGAACCATGACTGCCATAAGTAAAGACACCTAAAATCTCTTTAGACGAAGTTACTGCCGAGACGGGTATTACTCCCCCACCCAGGGCCTTGCCCAAAATATACATATCCGGCTTAAACCCGTAGTGTTCTACACAAAACCACTTGCCCGTTCTTCCAAGTCCAGTCTGAATTTCATCAGCCATTGTCAGAATTTTTTCCTGATGACAGATCCGGGCACATTCAGAAAAATAATCATCTGGAGGTACAACTACACCGGCCTCACCCTGAATCGGCTCAAACAGAAATCCTACAGTATTTTTGTTGACGGCTTTTTTGAAGGCCGCTATGTCACCGTATGGGACTGTTACAAATCCCGGTGTAAAGGGACCAAATCCCTTTTTGTATCCTGGTTCGGAAGAAAAGCCAACAATTGTGGTTGTCCTTCCGTGAAAATTATCTGAACAAACAATGATCTCAGCCTGGTCTGCGATAACACCTTTAACCTCGTAACCCCACCTTCTGGAAGCCTTTATTGCTGTTTCAACTGCTTCGGCACCAGTGTTCATAGGCAAAGCCATCTCCATCTGTGTGATTTCACAAAGAAGCTTTAAAAACGGCCCCATCTGATCGTTATAAAATGCCCGCGAAGTCAGGGTGCAGGAATCAGCCTGATCCTTGAGTGCCTTAATAATTCGTGGGTGACAATGGCCCTGATTAACAGCCGAATACGCTGACAAAAAATCCATATATCGATTTCCCTCAGGATCTTCGACCCAAAGGCCCGAAGCCTTGGCAATAACAACTGGCAAGGGATGATAGTTGTGAGCACTGTACTTTTCCGTGATTTCTATTACATTCTGGGTATGGTTCTTGATCATGGCTCTTTCCTTAAAACTGCATGGAATGTTTAGACAAAAGATTCAAAAGCGCATTGGTTTCTGAATCAATACTCTGGATTTCCTGCTTAATTGTCTTTTTTAAGTCCTTGTCCTCTGATTTGCTCAGACGGCTAAGAAGTTCTTCCTTTTCTGTGACCAAAGTCTTTATATGATCATAAATTTTCTGGCATTTTTCATCAGCACTGCTGGCTAATTTATCATCGTCCTTTAAAAAGTCATCCATCAGACGATCATACCTGGACTTGCGATCGATTGTTTCGTTCATAAATTTTATCCTTTTAAACAATCTTAGGGTAGTAAACATGGTCACAGTATAACCAATAGATGCTATGATTTCCTCTATGAAACCATGTTTTGCAATCGGATATTCTTCCCACACCCTGCCGTATGAAGCTGGTAAGCTGGCTGCTCAACAGGCATTAAAAGCTGTTCCAAACCCGTCTCTGGCCATCTGCATTGCCTCAATTCACCTCGATTTACAAGCCGTTTTACAAGGAGTTTTAGAGCTGATTCCTGCAAAAATTCTATGTGGCGGTTCCAGTTATGCAGAAATTTCACAGGCAGGAGTAACAAAAAATTCTGTTGTAATCCTTTTGATCGGGGAACCCATTCTTTGCGGCCTGACTCATGCTTCGTTAGACCATGGAGTTGAAAAGGCTGGTTTTTCACTAGGAAGCTCTCTAAAACCACTGGCCCGGGATTTAAAACAGTTTTGGCCTGTAGGGCTTCTTATAACCTCCATTGGCAGAGATGGTTATTCTGATCCAAGTGAAGCCGTCTACAATGGTTTTGGGAATCTGGCCCTGTTTGGTGGTCTTACCTGTGGCAACTACGATTTAGGTATGAGTCATCCTGACTTCTGGACCAACTACCAGTTTATTGAGAATACAGTTCAAACATTTTATTCTTCCATGGCTCTTTTAAACATTCCCAAAGATCAGTTTATCCCAGCCTTTGCATTTACACATGGCTGGCAGAAGATTGGACCTGTGCAGACAATCACAAAAGCCAGCCGATCCCTTGTTTACGAAATAGACAATATCCCGATTATTGATTATTACAAACAGTTTTTAGGTGAAAATCCTGGTCCTGAATTTTTTGAATCCATGATTCAGAGATATTCACTCAGTCTTGAACTAGGAGAAAATGAAACCAGTAAAAGCCTGATTAAATTGCCTGTAGCCTGTAACTTTGAAGAAGGCTGGATTCATTATCTTCCCTCGGACAACTTGCAAGGAAAAAAAGTGCGCCTGATGCAGGCTAACAGAATGGGAGTGATTCGGGGAGCACGGCAGGCCGCCCTGCAATGTAAAGAGGCCTTAAACGGAGAAGAACCAGAACTTCTTTTTATCATAAGCTGCTGTTCCCGTTCCGGCATTTTACACTCAAGGCCCCAGGCCGAAATTGATGCGATCCGTGATGTGTTTGGTTACCATGTGCCCTGTTTTGGATATTATTCCGGAGGCGAGCTAGTACCTTATGCCAGCCGTATTGAAGAGGTTCTGGATTCAGAATCCCCCCTTTGTGGCTCAGCCTATCACGGTTCCACAGTCTGTATTATGGCCCTTGCCAGAAAAAATCAGCCCCGGGCAATTAATACTTTATCCCGATTCACCACATCGGAGTGTGTAAACCAGAGCCGCAGTGTAGAAGAACTTGAACTATTACTGAAAAAGTCGGAGAACATCCTGGATGATACAGAACAGTTTCTGACCCACCTTAGTCTTCGGGGTATCGAAAGGGAAGAAAGCCTAAAACGCTTACAGTCCATCATCAACACCTATACAGCCCGTGAAGTGATAGAGCAGGCCTCATTAAGTGCTCATGCTGGTGCCAACGAACTGACCGAAGAATCCGTGGAACTGGTGTATCTATTTTTAGATATTAAGGGATTTACAGCATTTAGTGAAAATCACTCACCCCATGAAGTGATACGAACCATAAATCAAATCTTTGATCCTGTGACCAATATTTTAATGGAACATGGGGCCGATGTAGACAAGTTTATTGGAGACTGTATTTTTGCCGTCCTCAAAGAACCAGCACAAGCCATGAGTGCTGCACAAAAAATTCTTGGGCTTCACAAGGAGCTTGAAAAACAGGGATTGCCCTTTGCCCTAAGAATTGGGATGAACTGGGGCCGTTCTGTACGCGGAAGTGTGGGCTCTAAAGTACGAAGAGACTATACATACATCGGAGATGCCGTCAATCTGGCACAAAGACTGGAATCAGCCTGCACTCCCAATCATGTTCTGATTAGCGAAAACCTGGCTTCCATGGTGGACTTCAAAGGATTTATTGCAGTTCCTAAGGAACTTAAACTCAAAGGAAAACAGGTGGCCGTCAGGGCTTTTGAGTGTTCCCTAGCCTGATAATCTGAAAACCGGGAAACCAGGGGCTTGAATCGCCTTCGTATCCCCAGCGGAAATCTCCAGAGCCAGGGACTAGCACTGTAGCTGTACCCCCGGCTGAAGCCATAAGATGCATACTGGTGCTGGACACTCCAATATAATGATCCAGTGCCACAAGCAGGGATTGTAACTTTAAAAGATCATCATGCCATGAACTACAGTCCAACGCACCGGGAAACTGTTTTTTCTCCCCGGCTGTAATGTCTCTTTGCATCAGCAAAAGTTGAAAATCCTCTCCCTTTGGAAAAAACTCACGAATCAAATCCGGATCAACATGTTTTCCCAAAGCCCGGTAACTTCCAAACGGACCCAAGGACAACCCGGCCCGAAATGTCACACCAACAGTCTTTGTGTTTTTGTTAAGTCCAAGTTCCTCATACACACGATCCCGAGACATTATAGGCCGAACTGGAATTGCATTCGGCAAAGGATCCGCCCCAAGCCACACTGTCAGCATGGGCAAATCTCCAATGGGAATTACCCGGTAGTCCCAGGTGGGCTCATACTGCCCATCATGCACGGCATCTAAAAACTCCATTTTTTTCAAAAAGGGAATCAGTTTGGGGTTATTGCATATATACTCAACACTTAAGGCCCCCTTACGAATCAGGGTAGGCACAAATCTGAGGAAAAACAGCTCATCACCCAGACCTTGTTCCCCCACAAGCAGAATCTTTCTGCCATGCACAGGCTGCAAAAGCTCATCGCGGCGAATCGGTGGTTGCCCTATAGCCTGACGGTGGGCCCGAAATCGATGCAAATCCCAGCCAATCTGCCAGTTTTTTCGATACAGGTGCAGGTAGGCTAAAGAATTGAGCCATTCAGGTACACCAGGCTGCAATTTTAATGCCAGATGATAGTTTTGAATCGCTGCATCAACATACAGGCAGGATTCCTGGGCCATAGCCAGAAGTGCATAGGCTTCCGCATCCCTAAGTCCAAGTTCAATGGCTTTCACAAAATCCTGTATGGCAGCCTCAAGTTCCCCTGCTTCCGCACGGGCCCGACCCCTGCTCTGCACATATAAGGCATTTTCATCAGAGAGCTTCAAAGCCTCAGAAAAACTGTGCAAAGCCTGCTCTAGCTTTCCCATATTTAGCTGGGCATGCCCTAACAGGTGCCAGACTTCATGCCGGCTTTCCCTGTTAAGAATTTCTGCGTATAACTCACTGGCCTCCAAAAAGCGACCAGCCTCATGATGTTTTACTGCTTCTGCCAAATCTTGATCCACAAACCAATCATAACAGCATGATACAATTGCTGCATGAATAAAATTGTTTCGGCCTTAGGCAAATTTTC
Source organism: Candidatus Cloacimonadota bacterium (assembly GCA_019454875.1). Taxonomy (GTDB): domain Bacteria; phylum Muiribacteriota; class UBA6191; order UBA6191; family UBA6191; genus UBA6191. Next base: position 19,489 of record JACFNL010000032.1, read on the forward strand.
ACTACTACTTCCTGGGATGCCAGGATTTGAGGCATTTGAACGCGATGTTGTCTTAAAACTTACCCCAGAAGCCGTCTTAAGACCACATACAAAAATGGAACTTTTAGAAATCGTTAAAATCTGTCAAAAGGAAAAAATTCCTTATACGGCCACGGCCTGCCGAACCTCGGTAACCGGAGCTTCTGTATCCGATAGGGGAATTCTGATTTCCCTGGAAAAACTGAACCGGGTCCTCACCAGACCTGAACCCCATCGATATGGTATGAGCGTCCAGGCCGAAGCAGGGATCATGCTTAAGGATTTTCAGAAAGCCGTGGAAGATAAGGGCTATTTTTATCCACCGGATCCCACATCCTGGGAAGAAATTCAGCTTGGGGGAAGTGTAGCAACCAATGCTACCGGTGAAAATTCGTATCACTACGGCTCCAGTCGTAACTACATTCTGGGACTGGAATACATAGATAAAAATGGAAATCTAGTCTGGCTTGAACGAAACTTGAACCCTCTTAACCTTCCTAAACAAAAAAATCTGGCCGGTTACAGCCTGGAACTGGAGCCCTTGGATCTATTGATTGGCAGTGAAGGCACACTTGGTATCATCACGGAAATTAAAGCCCTTTTACTACCCAAACCAAATGCTTTTTTATCCTTGATGCTTTTTGTCAAAAACGAAACGGAAGCATTAAGGCTGGCTCAAAGACTGGATCAACATAAACAGTCCCTTCATTTAATCTGCCTGGAATACATGGATGAGCCTGCCACACAATTTATCAAAAAGCGTTCCAGCCGTTTTTTTGTGCCTCAGGGGTGTTCTTCTCTTTATATCAAAACTGAGACACCAGAGGGTAAAACCGTAGAAGAGTTTGAGGATGAATTTTTACAATTGGTCTGTGAACTATACTCCCAATCCATTAGTATGAGTCCTGAGCTAATCGATCACTCCATACTGGCAAAAGATTACCTGGAACTTTTGGAATTTAGACGCATGCGCCACCATGTGCCCGCCACCATCAACGAGATTTCTGTCGTCAATCAAAAAACTGGAGGGGGGAAGGTAAGTTCGGACTGGTGGGTTCCTATTGAGCATCTGGTAGAACACTTCGCCTGGATGCGTGAAGAGATCAAAAAACTCAACCTGCCCTCAGCAATTTTTGGACATATTGGCAATGGACACCCGCATGTAAATATTATGCCTAAAACCGCTGAAGAAAAACAGGCATCCATAGAGTTCACCAAAAAATGTATGTTAAGAGCCGCCTCACTAGGAGGCGGGGTCTGTGGAGAACATGGGCTTGGAAAAATCAAAACCTGGGCTTTACCCCTGCAATGGGATCAGGTTTCTATTGATAAGATGAAGTCCGTAAAGGCTGAGTGGGACCCCGAAGGTCTGGCGGCCCCTGGCAATATCTTTGTGTAATTTTAAGGATCAAATGCGTAGGCTGCCAGATGTTTTTTGCGGAAATCAAACTCAGATACCGTAAATACATCCGGTGAAAACAAAGCCTTCAGCTCAAGATACTGGGCACGCATACTCATGTTTAAAAACTTTAAGGCACTAGTTCGATTGGCCTTTGAATAAAACATCCCAATCTTTTTCATAAGTTTGTAATAATGGGGGCTTACCTTGGCCTGATGCATATGCAGCCCCTGATCCATCAAACTCTCGTAACATTCCTGTTCCCAGTTTTTATGCAGGGAGCGCATATAGTTAAAATAAGCCCCAAACACCTTTTTATGGACGACCTCGTCTTCGGCGATCCAGCGCATCACCTTCTTAAACGGCTGAGACTCCAAAGAATCGGCTAACATCAAATAGGCCCGGATATTGTGAGTCTCACCTAAAAAATTGATCATGACCGTATCATACTGATTGAAGAAAAAATCACCGGTTGGTTCAACATTGGCCTCAGCCAGATATTGCTCATCCAGATCTGTTGTTTGTACCCCATAGTGATTCAGTACCCAGCGCACAGCGTGAAAGTGTTTTAACTCTTCATGGCACTGCTGTGTATTCCAAAGGGTAAAGGGATGTACGGTACCAAGGTGCATCAGATTGGAAAAACCGATGGTGTAAGTAGCAGCTTCACAGTAGCCGATCTCCTTAATGATGTCAAAAAGCTCAAAATCACGGTCAGTCACAGACAGGTCTGTAACTGAGCCCATATATTCCTTTACATCCTGAAGTTGCCACTGAATCTTTTTTTGTTCAAACATGTAATACTCATAAATCCCTGTATTAAACTGATCTTTATAGGATTGATGAGCACTCATTTTTCTAAAACAGTCCTGGAGAAGAGCATCATTTTTTACCCCATGCTCCTCGATCACCTTCATAATGCGATCCCGATACCCCATAAGATGCCTGCTTGAAGCCACAGCATAAATCTTCTGCTCCTGAGGTTGCAGGCGCAGATCTTTGGGTAAAACACCTGGTTTTTCTTCCACAGGGATTTGTTTTTGTTTACACAATTCAACAAACTGGTCACGCACAGTCTGAAGGTATCCTGGCCGGGATTCTTCCACAGACTGTAACAGACGATTGGTTTCCACAAAGGACTCAAGATAGTTCAAAAATGGCTGGGAGCGTTTTAAAAACTCGGGTTTCAAATCCGGCTTTAACTCCCAGAATTTCAGTAAAGAAGTGCTGAAAAACTCAATCTGATGTTCATAATGCTCATGAATTTTTGTAAATTCCTTATGAATTTCTGCTTCCTGAACAGGTATTAAAATTTTAAGAAGTGCAATAATAGATTGCTCAAAATGGGCCTGTTGCAGGCAATAAAACACCATAACATCCGGGGGCTGGTTTCGATTGGATTCCAGTTGAAAATAAAGCTCAGAACTCAAAATATGAAACGGATCAAACTCCTCAAGAGGCTTTAAATCACGAAACACATAATAAAAATAAGTCATCAGTTTCAGGCGTTCGGCCACAATGGATAACCATCCAAAACACATCTCGGACTGCCTGAAAAAAACATAGGAAAAAAAACGCGACAAGCGCAATGAACCAAACATCCACTGAGTGTAGTTTTGATAAATTCTGGATGCTGCCTCTTTATCCTCCCGTTCAAACCAGTCTGGGTTTGCTCCCTTTTCCGGTACAAAATCAATATCAAGTCTGGTCATCCCCTCAATGGCTTTATCGTGGGCCTCCCAGTTTAAAGGACCATGCTCCGGGCAATAATTGATAAAAACTTCGGAGTGAACATGCTTAAACACCAAGTCTGAAAATGTTCTCTCCAGTTTTATCTTAAGAGACAATTCCTCATTCATGTCCATCTCCCAGCACCAGAGATGCGTTAAAGCCCCCGAATCCTGCTGCATTGGAAATAAAATTTCTGACCTTTTTTTCCATCCCCCCTTGAGGAATATGATTCAAATCACAGTTTTTGGCTGGCTTTTTCAGATAAAGTGTTGGTAAAAGCCAGGAATTTTGCATTTCCAGCATTCCTGCAATCACATTCAATACACCAGCAGCACTTAAGGTATGGCCCACATAAGACTTAAGACTGTGTACTGGTGGTCGGGAAGGAAACACAGAATTAATGGCAGTTGCTTCACTGGAATCATTCACATAAGTACCCGTGCCGTGGGCCACAACCAGATCAATTTCAGATTCCTGTAACTGGGATTGTTTTAATGCTCCCTGCATGCTACGAATCAAGCCTCTGCCGTCAGGAGGGGAATTGGTCACATGGTACAGGTTATTGGATGTCCCATAACCTAAAATCTCCGCCAGAATCTTCCCACCTCTTCTCTTTACACTGTCTTCGGACTCCAGGACAAGAATTCCTGCTCCCTCACCCAACACTGTTCCCTTGCGGTTTTCATCAAAGGGAATACAGGCAAACTCAGGCGAAGATGCCTTGACATACACCCCTAGTTTGGAGAAGGTAAAGGCGGAAATAAATGAGTATTCCTCAAGTCCTCCTGCTAACACCACATCCTGATCACCTGACTGGATGGACCAGAAAGCTTCCCCAATGGATTGAGCCGATGAAACACAGAGATTGTTGATGGTTCGGGAGCGACCAGGAATCTTGACTTCATGGCGCATTACCCTTTCTATTCCACTTTGGTGGGTACATAAATTTAAATTACGGATTACATCAAAACTTCCGGTTTTGTTGAATATATTCTTCACAGATTCAGTGACGGAATATCCTAAATTAAAATTCTCCCAGCGGTCCTCTCCCTTTCCCTGAGGATACAGATTGATCACACAATCCAGAAACAATTCGTCAGGAGCATAAAAATCAATGCCCATGTAGATACCGATTTCTTCCAGATTGGATATTTCAAGGCCGCTCATCTGCAAGGATTCCCACATAGCCTTACGGACCATGGTGCTTCTACGGGTTCTTTCCTTGTTCATCAAATCAATTTCAGAAGCACTCCATGCCTGCCAGGGAACAATACCAGCAATCCCGATATCCATATGTTCCCACTCAGGAATCAGCTTTAATCCGGATATTCCCTTAGAACAATTGTTCCAGAATTCCGTCGCAGAATTACCATTGCCACATACCAGCCCATATCCAGTGACAAAAACTCTGCGCCCCACTTCAGTTGCCTCCAAGAAAAAATTTCAAAAAATCCAGGCCAGCCCCTGCTGGCATTTTACGAAAACTCATGGTAAGTCGCGCAGACGCTACGGGTCTGCCTCCCAATAGTGCCTCACAGCTATACTTGAAGTTTGGATACATCACGGCCTCCTCCAACACTTGAATGGTTAAAAGACAGTCCGGTATGACTGGCTCAACAAACTTTGCTCTCTCGATCTGAACCAGTGTAGGAACCACCTCTTCCAGAGCTGGCTTTTTTTGTAACATCAAAACCACCGTATGCTGAGCCATGGCCTCCAAAATCAGCGCACCAGGCAATATGGGAAAACCGGGAAAATGATCCCGAAACACTTCCCATTCCTTTAAAACCTGCAAACTTCCAACCAATGATTTCTGATCCTCATTGATCTGGAAATTCTGTACAAACACATATCGCATGAGCTTTAGCTCCCTAGTCCCGCTATCTCAGAAATCCTGGATGCATAAAAATCCTCTTGTTTCTTAGACCGTTCCTCAGGGCTGATGGGGCCCGATTTCAAAATTTCCTCGGCCAGATCAAGCTTCATTTGAGACAGACGAGATTTATCCATCAGCAGATGATTTAATACTTTGGCAACAATCCTGCTATCCGCAATCCTTTTGAGAGCCTCGGAAAAATTGGAAAAACTCAAGCTCTTATACAAACTACCCAGCTCCGGTGTTATAGATACCAAATCCACAGTATCCCAACTCTCAAAACACAGTGGTAGAACATCCAAAAGTATGTGATACATGGGAAGGGGCATTCTCGAAAATACTTCAGGATGACTCTGATGCATATCAAAAAACCACTGAGCCTTTGGATCCGGTAGTACGGACCGTAACCAGACCTCCATCATGGGCTGAATGGATGAAGAATGTTTTTCATAAAGAGAAATCAGCCCTGCCATGTGCTCCGAACCTTTTGGAGATTGAAACCAGCGATTCAGAGTTTCATTGACCTCAGTGCTGTACTTGAGATAAAGATTACAAAACCATTCGATATGCTGGTCTGTATAAGGCTGATTGGCAAATATCTCCAACACCTCTTCTATTGTCTTTGCAGAAGCCTTGTTAAGAATCTGTCTTTCCATTTCCTGTATACTCGTATCCTGTATGAGACGACTGAGACGGTTTTTCACCACATCATTCAATAAAGCCGCATACTTCTTGTTCTCTTCTTCCGTGAACAAATCAGCCCCTGAGCCGCCTTCAAACTGCCTGCGAATAGACAACTCCATAAGATCATCAAAATGATTCTTCAAAAATGTACTTAAAAAATCCTGCCTCAGTGTCGGGTCTACCTTAACTTCCTCAAGATGAAACAATAGATACATGGATTCCAGAACCCCAAAATGATTCACAAGCCATGCTTCAATTTCACTCTGGCTGTATTGCATCTTCTCAAAATGGGCAAAATAGGAGGTCATCTCATCAAAATTGGTTTCCATAAAAGATAATAGCAAAGGGTCATCCACCCCATAACGGGCCACAAATTCCAAAACCTTATCTTTAGGGGCATGACTTAAATCTTCGGTCTTATGCATTCTGTCCACGAAGTTTTTCATGAATTCATCCTGGGCATCCCCGGATACTTCAATCTCGTCTTCCTCAGGCATGGACTCAAGCATGGTATCCATGTAGAGCTGCATATACTCTTCCATGTACCGTCCCATAATCTCATCCATATTTTCATCTACATACTTCTGGGTGATCTTTCTTTGCAGCTCACGCATCTTTTCTGGAGTATTCAACTCCATGGCCTGCATGGGATCGTAGTTATCACGAATGTACTCCTGAATCAGGCGATTTCGCAGCTCAGTGTCCTGAACTATTCTTTCTGTTTCCTTGGCTACGATGGAGTCAAAGTTTTCGGACATGACCTTTTTGATAATTTCCGCATGGGCATTATCTGGATCCAGATATTTTTCCATGGAATTGAGTTTGAACGAAGCCGTAAAAAAATTGGTTTTGACAAACTCGGATAAATCCTTGTCATTTACTAGTCCCGCCTGCTTCTGGATTTCGCTCTCAAAGATGTCATCAATGCGGGTCTCAATCACCTCGCGAATGATCATTTCCTGCATCATCTGGTTCTGCATCACTACTTCAGCCAGTTTTTGCGGCTCTTTCTGCAAGGCTTTTAGCAATCGATCGGAAAAATCAGAAAGATCTGTCAACTCCTTGCTCTCACTGCCTTCCATGTCCTTCAATACAGAACGGTACATGTTAAGCATGATCTGATCCTGGGACAAATGTGCTTCCCCTAGGGATATATCCTCTCCAGATAAAAACTTCTGCCGTATTTCCTCGGGGGCATGTGGATCAAGATGCTTTTTCAAAAACTCGGGAGCTGTAGTACCAATATGTCTTTTCAAAAAATCACGAACAATATTTTGTACGATGCGCTTGTCATGAACCAGGTCTTTTACCTTCTCTGCAGTAACCTCATCAAAAGCGGCTCTGACCGCCTTTTCAAGACCAGGATCCTTGATATTTTTACTTTTAAGGTATTCTTCCAGTTTGGCGTTTTTCAACTCATCAAACCCGGAAGCAATAAAACTGTCTACAACACCACTTTGTAAAAGTCTGTCTGACTGTTCCTCAATGTCAAGACCAGCAATACCACCATCTAACTGCTTCTTGATAATGTTGAAAAAGTTTCGGACCTTCAGTTTTGGATATAACATTCTGTCTTTTTCACCATCAGAAAGATTAGCAAAATCAGGGGACCGATCCACGCTGAGTTCTTCAGCGATAAACATTCTCATCTGATCGTTTGTGACTTCTTTCTGAATGGATGTCTGGATCGTAAAAAAGAGATCCAGAAACCCTAATGAATCCAACCCTAGTTCATCAATTAGCAGGGTATCCATCGTGATTTCACCAGAATGGGAAGTGATTTCCGCCAAAAATGTTTTTAAAAGATCAAAAATTTCCTCATCCGTCATACGAACGGAGCTTAAATCCACGGAACTCATAACTACCTCTACTCTGATTTACGAAGAATCACAAACTGTAACGAATTATTGTAGGACTGGTTTAAAACGCCAATGGTATTAAGTGCTCCATAACCAGTCTGACTTAATATGCCCTCAGTGGGTTTAAGGTAAGAACCAAAATATCTGCCTTCCCCAAGCATTCTGGCTGCCAGCATAACTTGAAACTGGGCATGGGCACATATACTGTGGCCAGTAAACAGTGAAGGTGTACACAAGTGGGTATCTGCCCGGACAGAATCCTTCATCTCTTTAAGCGCAATCACCTGGTTTGCGGACTTTTCCAGATTGTCAAATACCACAGCGTCCAGATCCCCAAACTGTATCCCTGCCATGTTCAGGGCCTTTTGAATTACCTTTTTAATATCCTGGACACTGGCATTTCTTTGATAGAACTCCTCAAGAAGCGAGCATTGGGATATGGCAATGATCTCAGCTTCTGTTTTTAGGCCTAGTCTTTGAAGCTCCTCTTTAGTGGATACAATACAGGCACTGGCCGACTCGGAAGGGAAAGAAAAGGAATTGGTATCAGGTGTAAATTCAAACGACCGTCTAAAAATATCCCTGGCATCAATCATGAGATAATCCAGATAATTTAAAAACAAATGATTGGCTGTAAACACCAGGGCCTTATTCAAAAGACCGTGTTTCACTCTTTCCCAGGCAGTCATCAATGCCACACCGGATGAATCCTCACCAAAAAAATTGGCATTGTCACCACCGATACCATAATCGAGGGCTATGTTTGCCACTACATTGTTTGGGATTTTGTACACTGGAACCATTGGATGCACATAACTAAAACCCGTGCCAATGCGTTTCTCAAAATGAGATTTATCATACTTGAGTTCGGGAGTTGCACAGATACGATAGCCATTTCTAAGACCAACCATTCCGTACCCATTATTCATAGTGCCGCAGAAAAGTCCGGAATGTGAATCAGCAAATGATTCAGGGGCATCTTTGAGAAGATCTGAGGCAGCCATGTAGGCAATTCTGGCTTCTACAGGTCCATTTTTAACAATTTTATTCTCAAAATGGAAGTTTTCAATCCAGTCCCAGGGAATTCGGCCCGGAACCTCATTTTTCATGGTACAGGCCACAACTGAGTCTCTGAAATCAAAAACCCCTCTGCCTTCACAGAGACTGTCAAGGATAGTATTGATGGTACGGCCTAAACCGCTGATACTATTGGTTTTGGCTAAATATACTGAAATCAATCCATCCTCCCTGAGTCTGGAGTACACTGTGGTTAAACATACCAAGGTTCCCTAGGAAAGAAAAGCCAAGTGATGATTCAATCTAAGAAATTATTTACCATTTTTAATTTCAGGGTTAAGCTGTTGGTATAAATGATTCGACAATGGGATGAAAAATCATGCAAATAGGTCAGTGGACTTTACACGCAGTGGATACGGGAAGATTTCGACTTGATGGGGGAGCCATGTTTGGGGTAATTCCCAAAACATTATGGAATAAAACCAATCCAGCTGATGAAAAAAATCGTATCGAGATGGCATTAAGGACCCTGCTTCTTGATAATGGAAAGCAAAAAATTATAGTTGATACCGGAATTGGCACAAAATTCAGTGAAAAGGAAGCCTTGATATATGGTATTGATCATGCCCGCTTCCAAATTGATATTGAACTTCACAAAATTGGACTCAGCCGTCTGGATATTACCGATGTCTTTCTGACCCACCTGCACTTTGATCATGCTGGTGGCACTACCTACAGGGAGGGTGGAGAATTAAAACTTACCTTTCCCAATGCAAAGTATCATATTGACCGCTTTCATTATGAATGGGCAATGCAGCCAACCAAACGGGATAAAGCCTCCTTTTTAGGAGAGAATTTCCAGTTTCTGGAAGAAAAAGGAGTCCTGCATTTTTTTGATGGTAAGGATTGTAGTCTGTGGCCACAGACCAAAGTCATCAAAGTACATGGACACACCCCACACCAAAGTCTTCTTCAGGTTTTTGACGGTAGTGAAACCCTTCTGTACTGCGCTGATCTGATCCCTATGTCTTCCCATATCCCCCTACCCTGGATCATGGGGTATGACCTAAATGCCCTGCAAACCCTTGGAGAAAAGGAAATTATTCTGGAACAGGCCGTCCGTGAAAACTGGATTCTGTTTTTTGAACACGACCCATTTTTTGAAGCTGCCAGGGTTGAAAATACCGAAAAAGGTGATTTTCGAGCCAGAACCCTGTTTAATCTGGATTCTTCGCAGCCTTAAATTCTTCGCTGTCAAGCAACATTGGAAAAGCTGAATCGTCAGAAGACTTCTTCACAACAGGTCTGGGATCCACCGGGGTTTTTGAGCCTTTTGCAGTCGATTTCACTTCAAGGATAAACTGTAAATCGGAGCTAAACTCCTGAATCTGATGACCTTCATTGGCTACAACCAGCTTTTTTCCCAAGCGGATATCCTTGTGCGCCGAGCTGAAATCAAAATGTAAATCCACTTCCATATCGCGGCTTTTTTGTACGGGGCTAGCAGGCAAAAGTTTTGTGTTCAAGGTAAAACCAAGTCTTGCTTCTGCATCCTTAACCTCAGCCACAGACTGCTCCGTCACCCCTTCGCGAACAGAAAGTCTAAGCCTGGGAGAAAAAATTTTTCTGTAATACATTAGCTCTGCCTGATCATACCCCTGGGTTTTAATATCGTCTCCAATAAAAGCATACAACGACAGCTCAAGTTCCCGGACTTCTGCCTGTGAAGATGCCGTAGATGAAAGGGGGATTTCCTCAAGCTTCAATACATTCGTTTCAGCCCTAAGGGATGACAGCCCTAATCCTAACCCGATTAAAACACATGCATACTTTCTCATGTTGTAACTCCTCCCAAACGCCCTCATTGGACAAGCACAAACATCATCGGGCCAAAAACATAAAATTATGATAGTGTCTGCTTGAGAATTACATCCACCACTAAAATTTTTAGGGCGATTAGAGTTAAAACTATTTTTAGGGCTTTGCGAAACTGCTCTTCATTGATCTGAGACTGTAAAAACTTTCTCCCTGCCACAGTTCCCGCGATTGCTGCCACTGCCAGACATACAAGAAGTGCGGAATACTCCCTATAATCAAAATCAAGAATCACACCAAAAAGTACGATCTTGATGAGATGTTGAAAGAACTGGCATGCTGCCTGTGTCGCAATCATTGCCTCTCGCTTCAGTCCTGTCTGTAAAAAGAAAGGTGCCAGCATTGGACCGGCAGCTCCAACTAGCATGGACACCACACCAGTAAGCATTCCCGCACCTATAAAAGACTGACGGCTACCCAAAAATCTTGCCAGTCCCCCAACGGGAAACCATGTGCTGACCAAAATAAACACTGCCATCAAAGTTTTTAAACCCGTTTCAGACAGAAGACCCGACAAACTGACCCCGAGAAAACTGGCTGGGATCAAACCACAGAGAAAACGAAAAAAAATGGGCCATTCCACGGACTTTAACATCAGTAAAAAACGGGAGGTATTGCTGACTAGCTGGGCAACTCCATGAACAGGGATCACGGCATAGGTCGGAATGGTGGTCAGCATCACGGCCATGAGGGTTACTCCCCCTGCCACCCCTAACACAGCCGACAAGGCAGATGTGAAAAATGAGGCCAGTACTGTCAGAACCATTGCCATTGTGAAACCTTTTCTATCCGAATCCGTATTCTAGGATATGCCAATCTTAAAAGGATACCTCAAATTAACCCTGAATTTTGTATTTGTTTTTTGTGTCTTACCCACTCATTTATGGGCTCGAGGTGAATTTGTCAGGCCTTTTGCTGAATCTCTGAACCGTGCATTGGGATTTGATACAGCCCGCATGCTTAGAACTTCTGAATCCACCCTGTTTGCCCATCCTAGTCTCTTAAGACAATGGGGAATCATCAACAATTCCGCAGCCGCTACTTACAATGGTGTGATCAATACTATTGAACTTGAGAAAGCCGCCACGATACGGGATGGAGAAAAAAATCGCTTAAGAACTCTGGAAGAACTGAAGGAAAACTCCGGGCATGCTTACCCATCCATGGTATCGACAATTTTTCATGAATTAGGTCATGCTGAATACGACACACTCATTGAAGAAGGAACAACTCCCCAGGACAAAACCCTGCATTCCGTGATGGAAAACGAAATTCGTCCCTGGCTAAAAGACAACTATCCGCACCTGAAACGCAGCTTTTTCCCAAACAAAGTATCAATAGCCTTAAGTGAGCTTTATGGATACTACCGTACCGATATTATCGAACGCTATTTTGAAGACATGGACGACATATTTCTGTATAACGGTTATAACCGCTACAATAAAAGCTGTTTCAAAAGACATAAAAAACTGGAAGCCATGGCATTAAACATGGAGCTTGTTGATTTTCAGAAACTTCTGGTTCCAGACTCAGACAAGGCTCGCATCCCATTCAGGGACAGAGTTGTTGTGAACCAGATCTGGATTCAGGGTGGAGAAGTGGATTTGTTAAAGCCAAAAGATTCTCCCTTCAAAAAACAGTGGTATCACGCTATATGGGATCATTTTGCCCACTTTTACAATCCCCCCCAAAACACGGCTGAATTTGTAGCTCATCTGCAAAACAGACATCCCGCCATGAACCAGCTCAAGGAATGCCGTACCGCCATGTGGAACTCTGTCAGAAACACGGTAGCGGCCAGCAGTAGCGTAGCAGTCAGCTCCCCATCCATGACCGGCTTGGAACAATAACTTATTGCTGCTCTGGCCTGTGATAGAATGCGGCCCATGATTCTTCTCTGGTTTTTATTGTTAATTCCGTCTTTCTGGTCGGCACCCAAAATTTTATGTCTTGGTGACTCCTTGACTGAGGGTTACGGCATAGAAACCCATCAGGCCTGGCCAGCCCTGCTCGAAGCTGGTTTAAAGGAAAAGGGCCTTTTGGATGTTCAGATCATAAATGCCGGAGTTTCCGGGGCTGTTTCAGCAAGTGGCTTGTCAAGGCTTCGCTGGAGCATAAAAGCAGGGCCTGATCTGGTCTTTATTGCCTTAGGTGCAAATGATGGTTTGAGAGGACTGCCTACAGGACAAATGGAAAGAAATCTGGATGTTTTGCTACAGGAAGCCATAAAAATCCTGGGTGACCCACAGAAGGTCATTTTTGCTGGTATGAAAGTACCACCAAATTATGGGCTGGAATACTCCAGACACTTTGAAGAGGTTTACCTGAAACTTGCTGATAAATATCAGGTTCACTTTGTCCCCTTTCTTTTGGAAGATGTAGCGGGAGACAAAACACTAAACCTGCCAGATGGGATACACCCCAATGCCCAGGGCCATCAGATCATTATGTCAAAGCTTCTGCCAACCTTTTTAAAGGCTCTAAAGCATGTTGACCTTAAATAATCTGTCCCGCAGTTTTAAACTTCAGGACGGAAGTGATCTTAAAATACTCTCTGATTTGAATTTGAGCAGTTCATCGGGAGAAAGTATCGCAATTATTGGTCCCTCAGGATCTGGAAAAACCACACTTCTTTCCTTGATTGCTGGCCTTGAAAGACCTACCTCAGGCCAGGTAATTGTAGATTCTTTGGATCTTAACCAGATGTCGGAAAAAAAACTGGCACGGTTTCGTTCCTCTAGGATAGGTATTGTCTTTCAGCAGTTTCATCTGATGCCTCATCTGAATGCTCTGGAAAATGTATGCCTTCCTTTATGGCTGCAAAAAAATCCTGAAGCCGAGAACCTGGCCAGAGCATCCCTTGATTCTGTGGGTATGAGCCACCGGACTTCCCATCATCCCTGGCAGCTTAGTGGTGGAGAATGCCAGAGGGTAGCCATAGCCCGGGCAATTGTAACTAGCCCCGCCCTGATTCTTGCCGATGAGCCAACTGGAAATCTTGATCCGGAAAACGCCAAGGCTATCTCGGATCTTCTGTTAAACCTTAGCCGGGTTAAAAATATCAGTCTGGTGATAGTAACTCACAGTATTTCCCTCGCCAACCGTTGTGATAAAAAACTGCAACTTGCCCATGGAAAGCTTCAGAATGCAGTTGATTCAGCTTTATTGTAGACTCATTTTTAAGGAGATTTGGTTACACCGCTCCTTCACCGTCTTTTTTATTGCCAACATGGGGCTTGGACTTGTGGGTCTGTCTCTGGTTCAAAGCCTGGGCACCTCCTTAAACTCCTGGTTATCCCAGAACTCCAGGCAAATGTTGGGAGCAGATTTGATGATCGAATCTGAGGCATATATCCCACCTAGGACCTTGGAAGACATTCGTCTTGACCTACCTTCAGGAACAAGGGTACAGACCCAGACGGAATTTTTTTCCATGTTAGGTACCCATCAGGGCCTTAGAATGGTACAGGTTCTGGCCGTAGACAACATGTTTCCTCTATATGGAAAACTGGCTCTGAAGTGTCATATAAATCCTTGTTCCCTGCCTCAGCCAAACCAGATATACATGAGTACGGAGGCTGTATCCATCCTGGATGTCACCCCCAAATCCAATCCAACCCTATCCGGAAAGCCCTTTGAATTTGCAGCCGAAATTGTATCGGACCCTACTGCTAGCTTTTCGTCTTTTGGTATTGCCCCAAGGGTACTGATCTCAAAAGATGACCCTCTTCTTTTTGAGCTTTTAGGGTTTGGTAGCAGAGCCCGATACCAGATCCGTATTGCTTTGGTGAATCCAGAAGACCTCCTGCCTCTGGAAAAAACGCTTAAGGTTAAATTAAAAGATACTGACTATAGAATTGTTACTCATCAGGATTCCAACCGTCAGTTATCCAGACTCACAACCATGATTTCCGATTTTTTAGGACTGATGGCGGCAGCGGTTCTGTTTCTGGCAGCCTGTGGTCTGGGTTATCTTTATCAGAGCCGTCTGAGGATGCGTCTTAAGGACAGTGCCATATTTATGACCCTGGGAGCGACCCCTTACCAGGACTTTATTCTGGCACTGGTTCAGATTGGTATTCTTGGTTTTACAGCATCTCTTTGTGCAATCCTGATTACACCCATCCTGCTTCCTGGGCTTACCCATCTGATTCGTGAGTTTTTACCCCCGACCTTTCTTCCCGTAGCTGAGTTAAAAAGTGCTCTGATGATTCTAGGATGTGGGGTTTCAGGCAGTGTACTGCTTTGTTTGCCTTCCCTATTGGCTATTTTTGATTTAAAACCCGGTGAAATTCTTCTGTCCATGCACAATAGCTCTAAAAAAAATCTGTTGCTTCAGGCTATGAGCTATATCTTGATTCTTTTCTGGTTCTATATGCTCTGTGTCTGGCAATCCAATTCCTACATAAGTGCCGCGTGGTTTGTAGGCGGGCTGGCACTGGCCCTAATCCTTCTGATTGCCTTTGGGTATTTTATGATCCGGATTATGCAGGTGTTTACCAGAAAAATCGAAATTCGCCTGGCCCTTTTATCTTTGAGTCGCAGGCCCTGGGCATCCCTTTCCTGTTTTGCTGCTTTATCATTGGCTGTCCTGCTTCTGGTCTCCATGCCTGAGGTGAAAAGAGTCTTACAGACAGAAATTGACCCACAGTACCGAGGAGCAGTACCTAGCCTGTTTCTTTTTGATATCCAGCCTGAACAAAGGGATGAGATTTTAGCCTGGGCCGATTCGCAAAATGTGTCTGTCAGTGGTCTTTCAGGAATGGTTAGAGCAAGACTACTCAAGGTCAACGGGGCTGAATTCTTAAGAAACTCAACAAACACTGCCAACACCAGAGAGGCAGAAAGGGAGCAATTTTTTCGCCGTAGAAGCTTTAACCTTTCCTATCGCCTCCACCTCTCCGAGTCTGAAACAATCGTAGAAGGTAAAGCCTGGAATTCTATTTTTGATCCATCTTCACAGGACATGCCGCTGGCTTCTCTGGAAGAAAAATTTGCAGAAAGACTTAAGCTTAAAGTCGGGGATGTACTGGAATTTGATATTCATGGGGTAGTACAAAAATGCCGGATTGCCAACTTCAGACAGGTGCGCTGGAACAGCTTTGAACCCAACTTTTTCGCCCTGCTGCAACCGGGAGTCCTCGAAGATGCACCTCAGACCTACCTTGCAGCTATTCGTGGGTTGAGCCGAGATGAGACCCCAAAGTTTCAGGCATCCCTGCAATCGCGTTTTGACAATATTTCCTCTGTGGATGTAGGCAGACTTGCCCAAAGAATCCGTGACATTACTGACAAAATGTCTTTATCAATGGAAGCTCTGGCCTGGCTTGCCTTGCTAGTTGGACTTTTGGTACTTTTATCCATTGCTTCTCATGAGGCCAGTACCAGAAAAACCCAAACCAATCTTTTAAAAGTTCTGGGCGGACATTTTTATCTGATTCGTAGAAGTATTGCCTATGAATTTGGGATTCTGGCCTTACTTTCAGCTCTGGCCGGTGGAATTTCAGGTCTTTGCCTGGCATGGCTTCTGGCCCTAACCATATTCTCCCAGCCTTATTTCCCAAATTTTACAGGAGTGTTTCTGTTTGTGGTATTTTTACCACCTGCCTGTGTGAGCCTTGCCCTAATCGCTTCCAACAGGGTTTTAAAAAGTTCCCCGGCACAGATTTTTCAGGAATCCCAGTACTCAAGCCATTGAACTTCAAGTTGCGAAGCGGTAACCCCATCAGGAAAAC